>JAOPZQ010000299.1 GCA_025964075.1 Solirubrobacterales bacterium
CGCTCGCGGAGGCGTGGCATCCGGTCCCCTCGGACCTCGGCTCGCACAAGACGCGCGCCGGCGCCTACCACGCCGCCTGGCAGGCGCACGTCGGGCCGGGCCGGCTGCTCTTCGCGGGGCGCGAGGCGGCCGCGGGCCGGGAGGAGCTCGCCGGTTCGTCAGCCGCCGGCGCGGACTACGTGACCAGCCGGCGAACGCTGTGGCATTAGCGGCCGAGTCGAGCACCTCTGACCGGAGCTCAGAACACCTGGTTCTGGCCCTGGAAGACCTCGCTGACGGAGTCGCCGGTGAAGATCCGCCGGATCGAGTCGGTCAGGAGCTCGGCGCAGGAGATCACGCGCACGTTCGGGGGCGCCCCCGGCGGCAGCGGGATCGTGTCGGTGACCACGATCTGCTCGAACGGAGCCGAGGCGAGGTTCTCGTACGCTCGGCCGCTGAAGAGGCCGTGCGTCGCCGCGGCGTACACGTGGCCCGCGCCCGCCCGGGCGACGGCCTCGCCCGCGGCCCGCAGCGTGCCCGCCGTGTCGATGATGTCATCGACGATGATCGCCGTCTTGCCGGCGACGTCGCCGATCACGTGCCCGATCTCGGCGACCTGCTGACGCGGGCGCTCCTTGTCGAGGATCGCCAGGTCGGCGCCCATCAGATCCGCGAACTTCTTGTTCAGCTTCACGCGGCCGGCGTCCGGCGCGACGACGACGAGCTCCTCCTCGAGCGCGAGGTCGGCGAAGTACCTCGTGAGCATCATCATCGCGGTCATGTGGTCGACCGGGACCGAGAAGAGACCCTGGACCTGGCCGGCGTGGAGGTCCATCGTGAGCACGCGGTCGGCGCCCGCCGACTCGAGCATCCGGGCGACGAGGCGGGCGGAGATCGGCTCGCGCGGCGCGCTCTTCTTGTCCTGCCGCGAGTAGCCGTACCAGGGCGTGACGGCGATCACCCGGTGCGCGCTCGCGCCGACGGCCGCGTCGATCATCACGAGCAGCTCCATCAGCGCGTCGTTGGCGCTCACCCCGGTCGCCGGGTTCCCGCACGTCGGCTGCACGAGGAAGACGTCGGCGCCCCGGATCGACTCCTCGATCCGGCAGTAGACCTCGCCGTTGGAGAAGGTCTTCAGCGTGATCGGGCACAGGCCTACCCCCAGCCTCTGCCCGATCGCGTTCGCGAGCTCCGGGTTGGCCCGTCCGCTGAAGAGCATCAGGCGCTTGCCCTGGCCGAGCCGCAGGCTCGTCGCCGTTGCGGGGGACAGCGCGACGGGTGGCGCCGTCGTCAGCGGCACGTGTCCGCGCTCTCCCGCGCGAGCAGCGAGCGGCCGGCGGCGTAGGCCTCGCGCAGGTCGGTGCCGTCGTAGGCGACCGCCGCAACCGCGCGGACGCTCTCGGTGCCGTTGACGGAGACGGTGTTCGGCAGCAGCCGGAACAAGGGCACGTCGGAGGACGAGTCCCCGTAGGCGACGCAGTCGGCCTCGGACAGGCCGTAGCGCCCCATCAGCTCGAGCGCGACGCCGACCTTCGCCTCCGGCGTCAGCACGCGTTCGGGGTCGGGGACTACCCCGGCCTCCACCCGCGCGCCGTGCGCCGACCCGAGGCCCCAGCGCAGGAGCCGGTCGGCGAAGAACTGCGGCGAGAGCGTGATCACCGCGCTGCGCTCGCCGCGGGCGGCGATGTCCGCCCAAACGTCGGCGATGCCCTCGATCCACGCAGTGCCCTCGAAGACGGTCTCGACGTCCGCGTCGGTCATGCCCTCCCACAGGGGCAGGCAGAGGTCGTAGAACTCGACGTGGCCGACCTGGCCGAGGCCCCACCGCTCCTCGAGGGCGCTGACGGCCTCGATCTGTCCCATGTGGCGAGACAGATCGAGGCAGGCGGAACCCTTCAGGAGGGTGCCGTCCATGTCGAAGATGTGGAGCTTGGTCATCGCCCGCAGGCGCTACGCCGAGGCGGCGACGGCCTCCCTCTGCTGCTCGACCAGCATCGGCCCGACCGCGTCCATGTAGTAGTACTCGGGGACCTCGCGCTCGCTGCGCTCGATGAGCTCGCTGAAGTCCCACTTCTTGAGCAGCTGACCGTTGCGGAACACGGGGACGAGCTGGTTCTCCTCCGGCGGGATCGAGTCGCGCCGGACGGTCTTGTAGTCGCCGTCCGTGTACTGCAGCGCGAGCCGGCCGGCCTTCGAGACCTTCATGCTGTCGGCCGTCGGGGACTTCGAGATGTCGCGCCACTCGCCGTTCACCTTCACGGCGTTCGCCTTCATGCCGAACTCCATCGTGTCCCGGTTGCAGTGCTGCAGCAGCCCGCCGCCCATGCCGAACACGGCGTTGTCGGCGGCGAGGCCGCGACGCTCGAGCTCGATGAAGACCTTCGGCAGGCTGTCCCGCCTGACGCCGTCGCCCTGCACCACGCGGATGAAGTCGGGCAGGATGCGATAGCCCTTGCTGTTGGTCGTGTAGCCGAACTTCTCCATCAGCCACTCCGTCGTGTCGGCCGTGACCTGGACGACGTCGCCGGAGTCCGGACGGGCGCCGACGAGCCCCGGGAAGTTCTCGATCATCTCCTTGAGCTCCCCGCCGAGGAGGTTCTTGATCGCGTTCTCGTGGTCGTACGTGTCGGTGAGCAGGAGCGCGACGCCGCTGTCGGCGTGCACCTCGAGCATGTTGCGCATCGCGCCGACCTCGTCGTCAGGACCCCACGCGCAGAACCCGGCGTGCTCTGAGTTGGGGCCCGAGTTCGACGGGTCGACCGCGTTGTACCACTTCTTCGCGCCGAGAATTCCCGGCACGGTGTCGCTCTGGCTGAAGTTGACCAGGTGCGCCATGCCGCCGAGCGCCGCGGACTCCTGCGAGCTCACCCCGCGGGCGCCGTAGTCGTGCAGGATGTGGCGCAGCAACTGCGGGTTGTCGGACGTCTGATCGAGGGCCTGCTTGATCTGCTGCTTGGCGAGCCAGCTGATCGTGCCGACGGTCGTCGGATACCACACGGCGCGGAGCAGCGCGGTCTCGAAGAAGCTCGTCGCCCACCAGTACTTCGGGTCGGTGTTGATCACCTGGACGAGGACGTTCTTGGTCGGCAGGACCGTCCCCTCGGGGACCGCCTCGATCTCCACCGGGAGGTAGCCGCCGTGGTCGTTGAGGATCCCGAGCCAGTTGTCGCGGTTGAAGTGCATCCCCTGCTCGCGCTCGGTGAACTCGGCCTCGTCGATGTCGTCGAGCGTGATCGGGTGCATCAGGTACTCGCGGATGAACGCCTGCAGGCCGACGAACATCTGCACCGGGAACTCGCCGCCGCGTGATTCGATGTAGCTGGACACATACTCCGTCCCCTTCGGGTAAAGGGGGTAGTGACAATGCTTGTAGTTGTCCGTGTTGATGATGATGTTCTTGAAGTTGCAGTACTGCGAGGCCATCAGGTGCTTACTCCTCTCCCGTGGGTTCGTGCCCAGGCGTCTCTCGACCGCGATGGCGCTCCGGCCTGCGGTTCCCGACGGAAGTTGTAACGTTTCTAGCCCCGTGCGTCAAGTCGCTAGACGAACGCAGACCGGACCCGCTGTAAACGGTTGTAAAACGACTCCCGGCCATCGGGCCTAGACGGTTGATTCCGCGGCCGCGCGTGCGTGGGGCGGATGCCCGGCGGATGCCGCGCGGGGACGCAGGAGGAGGACAAGACTGGATGTCCGGCCTCCTCCGATGACCCCGATCCGGCGCCGATCCGG
>JAOPZQ010000346.1 GCA_025964075.1 Solirubrobacterales bacterium
ACGGATCGACGCGCTGGGCGTCGCGCTGGCGCTCAGCGCGGCCGTGGTCTACGCCGTCTACATCCCCGTCGCCCATCGCGTCACCGCGGACGCCGACCCCCTCGCGATGGCGGCGAGCGTCGCGGGCGGCGCGGCCGTCGCGTTCACCGCCGCCGGCCTCGTGTCCGGGCGCCTCGCCGTCGGCTTCTCCGCCGCCGCCTGGGGCTGGGTCACGGCGATGGCGCTCGTCTCCACGGTGGTGGCCGTCGCGGCGTTCCTCGGCGGCCTTGCGCGCGTGGGGCCGGGGCGCGCCGCCATCCTCTCGACCGTCGAGCCCCCGGTCACGGTGACCCTCGCGTTCCTCGTCTTCGGCGAGTCGCTCGGCCTCGCGCAGCTGCTGGGCGGCGCCCTCGTGCTCGCCGCCGTCCTCGTACTCCAAGTACGATCGCGCGGTCGTGGCCCTTCCCCTGTCCCCGCCGCTCCTTCCCCAGCTGGCCCGCTCCCGAGCCACGCTGCCTGACGGCCCCGGGTGGGCCTATGAGCCCAAGTGGGACGGCTTCCGGACGATCGCGTTCGTCGACGGCGACGAGGCCTACCTGCAGTCGCGCAACGGCCGGCCGATGACCCGGTACTTCCCGGAGTTGAAGTTCCCGGCGGGCCGCTACGTGCTCGACGGCGAGGTCGTGGTACGCGGCGAGAACGGCCGCGAGGACTTCGACGCGCTCGGCCAGCGCATCCACCCCGCGGCCTCGCGGATCAACCGGCTGGCGGGTGAGACGCCGGCGGTGTTCATCGCCTTCGACCTCTTGGCGCGCGACGACGAGACGCTCCTCGACCTCCCGTTCACCGAGCGCCGCGCCGCGCTCGAGGCGCTGGTCGCCGACCCCATCGAGCTGACCCCGTGTGTGGGCACGGCCGAGGAGGCCGACGTCTGGCTGCAGGACGCGGAGGGCGTGATCGCCAAGGAGCGCGACGCGCCGTACCGTCCGGGCGAGCGCGTCGGCATGGTGAAGGTGAAGCGGGTGCGCACGATCGACGCCGTCGTCAAGGGCTACCGGCCCGGCAAGGCGGAGGGCACGGTCGGCTCGCTGATCCTGGGGCTCTACACCGAGGACGGCGGCCTCCCCGAGGTCGGCCATTCCTCCGGCTTCACGGCGAAGGAGAAGCGCGAGCTCGTCGAGCGCCTGAAGCCCTACGAGACCGGCGAGCGGGGCAGCGGCGACCCGAGCCGCTGGGCGTCGGACCGCGATCTCGAGTGGGTCGCGCTGCGGCCGGAGCTCGTCGTCGAGGTCACGTTCGACCATGTGAGCGGGCATCGGATCCGCCACGGCACGAAGGTGCAGCGCTGGCGCGAGGACAAAGACCCGCGCGAGTGCACGATCAACCAGCTGCTGTCCTAGCCGTGCCCTAGCGCCTGCTGCTCGAAGTACTCGGCGACCCAATCGGGGTCGGCGGGCTCGAGCAGCGACTCCTTGAACCCCTCGTCGAAGTCGGGGTAGCCCGTGGCGCGCAGCGTCGCGATGGCGCCCTCGACGTCGTAGTGCGTTCGGCGCAGCTCCGGCTCGGGGGCGAGCAGCAGCCAGAATGCCGCGGCCTCGCCCTCGTAGGGGGCACCGACCGAGCCCGCGTTGAGCAGGCGCTTCGCACCGATGCGGCGGTCGAACTGGCGATGGGTGTGGCCGCCGACGACGACGTCCTCGCGGACGCCGTCGAGCATGGGCGCGACGCGCTCGTCGGCGCTCAGGGTCGTGACGATCTCCGTGTCGCTGCGCGGCGAGCCATGGCAGAAGAGCGCGCCGCCCGCCGTCACGGTCGGCTCGAAGGCGGCGAGGAGGTCCCGATGCGCGCGGTCGAGCCGGGACGCCGCCCAGTCCTTCTGGCGCGTGAAGGTGTCCTTGGCATCCTCGGGTCTCGCGCCGGCGTCGAACGCCTGGACGAGCTCGCGGTCGGCGTTGCCCATCACGAAGCGCGCCCGATCGCCGAGCCCGATGAGGCGGTCGAGCGTCTCGACCGGCATCGGACCGGCCGCCACGTCGCCGCCCACGACGATCAGGTCGACGCCCCCGGCCTCGACCTCCGCGAGCACGGCGTCGAGCGCCGCCAGGTTCCCGTGGATGTCGTAGAGAGCCGCGATCTTCACTGGATCTTCGCCCGCGCGTCGCTACGTTCAAAGCGACCCACCCGAAGAGAGGATCCACTCATGGCGAGCGAACCCGTCACCCGGCTCGGACTCCAGATCCCGAGCTTCACCTACCCGGGCGTCTCCGACGCCGCGCTGTTCGAGCGTGTCGCGGACATCGCCGGAGCCGCGGAGGAATCGGGATTCGACTCCGTCTGGGTGATGGACCACTTCTACCAGATCCGCGGCGTGGGTCAGCCGACCGAGCCGATGCTCGAGGGCTACGCGCTCCTCGCCGGCCTCGCGGCCCGCACCTCGCGCGTGAACCTCGGCACGATGGTCACGGGCGTCACCTACCGCAACCCCGCGTACCTGGGCAAGCTCGTCACGACGCTCGACGTCATCTCCTCCGGCCGCGCCATCTTCGGCATCGGCGCCGCCTGGAACGAGGACGAGCACAAGGGCTACGGCTACGAGTTCCCGCCGCTGCGGGTCCGCTTCGAGATGCTCGAGGACGCGCTCAAGATCTGCCGGGCGATGTTCACGGAGCCGCGCTCGACCGTGCGCGGAACGCACTTCCACACGGAGGATGCGCTCAACATCCCGCAGCCGGTCCGCCCCGGCGGGCCGCCGATCCTGATCGGCGGCAGCGGCGAGAAGAAGACCATCCCGATGATCGCGCGCTACGGCGACGCGTCGAACTTCTTCGGCGACATCGAGACGATCCGCCACAAGGTCAAGGTGCTCGAGGAGGCGTGCGAGCGCGAGGGCCGCGACCGCTCGGAGATCACGGTCACGAAGCTCGCCACGCTGGCCATCGCCGAGACCGAGGCCGAGGCGAAGCGCAAGGCCGACGGCCTCCGCGAGCGCATGGGCGAGCGCTACGACGACGTCGTCATCTCGGGCACGCCGGATCAGGTGCGCGAGCAGGTCGACGCGTTCTTCGAGGCGGGCCTCGACGGCATCGTCTTCAACATGCCCGACGCGCAGGACCTCGATCCGGTGCGTCTCGCCGGGGAGACGCTGGCGGCGCACCTCGGCGCGGGAACGAGGGCTTAGCGCAGGAGCGTCGCGAGCTCCCGCGTGAGCTCGCCGGGCTCGAACGCGACGTCCTCGAAGGTGAAGCGGACGGGGCGCCACCCGAGCGCGGTGAGCTCGCGGTCGCGCTGATGGTCGCGGCGCTTGGCCTCCTTGGTCGAGTGCCATTGGTAGCCGTCGACCTCGACGACGAGCTTTTGGTCCGGCCATACGAAATCTCGGCGGCGCTCGGCGATTCTCGCGTTCACTTCGGGGCGCGGGAGGCGGGCCTTGCGAACGGCAGCCAGGAAGAGGCGCTCGAGGTGGCTGCGCGCCTTGTCGTTGTCGGGCTCCGTGAGGATGACGAGGTTGCCGAGCTGCTTGCAACCGCGGCGGCCGGGGGCGCACGCGCGGATCGCTTCGGGGTGGAAGCGGCGTAGGTCCTGCGCGCGCTCGACGATGCGGCGCAGCTCGCGCGGGGTTGATGTGGCGGCGAGGTCGACGATCGTGCGGGCGGGGACGGTGACTCGGAGGCCGTCGAGGAGGAGGGTCACGGTTGGCGTGAGGCGTTGGCGGTGGACGAGGAGGTTCCGTTGCTTGCGCCCGGTTTGGCCAACAACGACGACCTCGACAGGGAGGATCTCGCCGTTGTGGAGCCCCCACGCGGCGGCGGCGGAGCCGAAAGCGAGCGCGGACCCCTGGCCGCAGGCCCGGAGGGCGGCAGTCCACCAGCCCTGGCGACTCAGAGCGACGTGGCCGACCGCGTAGACGCCGCGAAACAGCGGTCGAAGGCGGCCCGCGCGTAGCGCGCCGATGATCGCCCGCTCGCTGATGCCCGCCGCCAGGAGTTGCTCCCGGCTGACGACGCCGTGCTGCCGATCGGCGATCCGAGCGATCATCTGATCGCGAGTGGTGCGTAGGTGACCCATACGGTCACCTAGGCACCACTCGACGCGAATTCGCCCCCCCGCGGCCGCCTGGAGCCACCCCCCTCGAGGCGTCGTTTTTCGAAATCCCGCGCCGGCTACTCCAAGAACTCGTACGCCACCAGCGTCAGGAACTCCTCCAACGAGTCCGAGAGCGACACGCGCTCGAAGATCTCGCGGGTCTCCTGCGGGCGGCCCTGCGCCCAGACCTCGTCGCCGACCTCCTCGTGGATCTTCGCGGTCTCCTCGTCGAGGATCTGGCGGGTGAGGTCGCGCGTGACGGTCGGGCCCTCCGCGAGCTTCGCCTCGTGGCGGATCCACTGCCAGATCTGCGAGCGCGAGATCTCGGCGGTGGCGGCGTCCTCCATCATGTTGTCGATCGCCGCCGCGCCGCGGCCGGTGAGCCAGAACGAGACGTACTGGAAGCCGACGTTGACGTTCGCGCGCAGGCCGGCCTCGGTGATGTCGCCGGGCGTGTCGGGGATCGAGAGCAGCTCGGCCGCCCCGACGCGGACGTCGTCGCGCTGGCGAGCCACCTGGTTGGGCTGGCCCCCGAGTCCCTGCTCGAAGACCTCGCGGGCGACGGGCACGAGGTCGGGGTGCGCCACCCAGGTGCCGTCGAAGCCCTGGCCGAGCTCGCGCTCCTTGTCCGCGCGCACCGCGGCGAGCGCCTTCTCGTTGGCCTCCTCGTCCTTGCGGCTCGGGATCAGCGCCGCCATGCCGCCCATCGCGTGGGCGGCGCGGCGGTGACAGGTGGCGACGAGCAGTTCGGTGTAGGCCTTCATGAACGGGACGGTCATCGTCACGGCGCTGCGATCGGGCAGCACGAACTCGGGCCGCTCGCGGAAGCACTTGATCGCCGAGAAGATGTAGTCCCAGCGGCCGGCGTTGAGGCTGCACGAGTGGTCGCGCAGCTCGTAGAGGATCTCGTCCATCTCGAACGCGGCCGGCAACGTCTCGACGAGGACGGTGCACTTGACCGTCCCGTGCGGGAGGCCGAGGGCCTCCTCGGTGAAGGCGAAGACCTCGGCCCACAGGCGCGCCTCGCGGTGGGACTCCATCTTCGGGAGGTAGAAGTAAGGGCCGGTGCCGCGGGCGACGAGTCGCCGCGCGCAGTGGAACATGTAGAGGCCGAAGTCGAAGAACGCCCCGGCCACCGGGTCGCCCTCGACCTTCAGGTGGCGCTCGGGGAGATGCCAGCCGCGCGGGCGCACGTGCAGCGTCGCGACCTCGTCCTCGAGCTCGTAGTGGCGACCGTCGGAGCCGTCGTAGGTGATCGTGCGGTCGATCGCGTCGCGGAGGTTGATGTGCCCCTCGACCATGTTCGACCAGGTCGGCGAGTTCGCGTCCTCGAAGTCGGCCATGAAGCCGTCGGCGCCGGAGTTCAGCGCGTTGATGACCATCTTGCGCTCGGTCGGGCCGGTGATCTCGACCCACCGCTGCTGGAGGTCGGTCGAGACCGGGGCCACGATCCAGTCGCCCTCCCGGATCTTGCGCGTCTCGTCGAGGAAGTCGAGCGTGTCGCCCTCCGCGAGCTTCTTGCGCCGCTCCGCGCGCGCGGCGAGCAGCTTGCGCCGCGCCGGGCCGAACTGGACCTGGAGCTCGGCGACGAGCGCGAGCGCATCCGGGGTGAGGATCTCCTCGTAGCCGGCACGGATGGCGCCGGCGAGCTCTATGTCGTGCATGCCGATGCCGGTCATCTCGTTCCTCCTTGAAGGGAGCGGTCGAGCAGCTCCATGGGGTGGTAGATCGGGAGCGGTGGGTCCAGGTGGCGCGCGATCTGCAGCGCGCATCCGGGGTTGGCGGCGATGATCGCCTGCGCCCCCGCGGCCATCAGGTTGCCCGCCTTGCGCTTGCCCAACTCGGCCGCCGCCTCCGGCTCGAGCAGGTTGTACACGCCCGCCGAGCCGCAGCAGAGCTCCCATTCGTCGGGCTCGACGAGCTCCAGGCCGGGGATCTCGCGGAGCAGCGCGCGCGGCTCCTCGCGGATCCCCTGGGCGTGGGCGAGATGGCAGGCGTCGTGGTAGACCGCGCGCATCGGGACCGGGTGGCGCTCGGCGCGCGGGCCGGCGGCGGCGAGCAGCTCGTGGATGTCACGGACGCGCCGCGAGAACGCCTCGGCGCGATCCTTCCACGCGGGGTCGAGCGCGAGCAGGTGGCGGTACTCCTTCATCCCCGAGCCGCAGCCGGCGATGTTCACCGCGACGGTCTCGAAGCGCTCGAAGGCGGCGATCGTCTCGCGCGCGCGATCCTGGGCGGCGTCCTCGTAGCCGCTGTGCTGCTGGAGCGAGCCGCAGCACCGCGGCTGGCGCGGCGCCTGCACCTCGAAGCCCTCGGCGGCGAGCACGCGGACGGTGGCGGCGTTGACGTCGTTGAAGAAGACGCGCTGGACGCACCCCTGCATGAAGCCGACCGTGCCGCGGCGCTCGCCGGCCGCCGGCGTGTGCTCGGGCAGCCGGGCGAACGCTCCCCGGGCGGAGACCCGCGGCGCGAGCTCGAGCAGGTTGCGCAGGCGGGGGAACCGCTTGAGCAGCGGGGCGAGCCGCCGCGCGATCGGCGTGCCGGGCGCCAGCGCGCGCAGCCGGCCGGGGTGCGGGAACGTGGCGAACACGAGCGCCCGGAAGGCCCGGTCGGCGAGCGTCCGCGAGTGGTTGCGCTCGATCTGCGGCCGCGTCTCCTGGAGCAGGAGGTCGTACTTGACGCCCGAGGGGCACGCGGTGACGCAGGCCATGCAGCCGAGGCAGCGGTCGAAGTGCGTCACCATCGTGTCGGAGAGCTCGGGCTGCTCGTGGCCGAGCTGCATCAGCGCGATCCGCCCGCGCGGCGAGTCCATCTCCTCCCCCCACAGCTCGTAGGTGGGGCAGGTGGGCAGGCAGAACCCGCAGTGGACGCAGTCGTCGATGAGGTCGGGGGCGGGCGGACGCTGGTCGTCCCAGGCGCGCGGTCGCTGCTCGTCGAACGATGTCGTCGACATCAGATCCCTCCCACGTAGCGGCTCGGGTTGCACACGCCGGCTGGGTCGAAGCGCTCCTTCACCCGGCGCATGAGCTCGAGCTCGGGACCCTCGCCGACGCCCCACGGGTCGACCGCGGCACGCAGCGCCTCGGGGGCGTCGAGCACCACGCAGGCCGCCGGCGCGAGGCGGGCGCGCAGCTCGGCGATCGCCTCCGGATCGGCGTCGACGTGGACCCAGGCGAGCCCGAGACCGGCCCGCGCGACGGCCTTCGAGCCGGCGCGCAGCAC
>JAOPZQ010000411.1 GCA_025964075.1 Solirubrobacterales bacterium
CCTCGCCCGCGTCGGCCGCGTACAGCGTGGCGCCGTCGGGCGCGACGGCGAGGCCGACCGGCTCGGTGCCGAGGGCCTGCGGCCGGCCGACGGAGGTGAGCGCGGTCACGCGCTCCCGGTCGGTGTCGATCGTGGCGATGAGGTCGCGGCTCGCGACCGCGACGTACATCGCGTTCCGCATCGGGTCGGCCACGATCGCCTCGGGATGGCTGTTGCGGTCGCCCTCGGCGCCCCCGAGCCCGTGGATCGTGCCGAGGACGCGGCTCTGGACAGCGTCGAGGACGGTCACCGATCCGTCGTACTCGTTCGTCACGTACGCGCGCCCGCGGCGATCGAAGGCGACCCCCGACGGGTAGGCGCCGACCTTCACGAGCCCGCCACGGCCCGAGGCGAGGTCGAAGATCGCCGCGCGATCGGCTTGGTTCAGCGCCACGACGAGTCGCCGGCCGTCGGGCGAGACGGCGAGCCCCTGCGGATACGCCGTCCCGGCGCCGCTCACGGGCGGCAGCGCGTTCGTTCTCCCCGAGCCGCCGGTCGTCGCCGGGAGCGGGAGCGGGTCGAGCTCGGTTCCCGTCCCGCGCGCAGGGTCGACCGCGAAGACGTGGATGACATCCCCGGCGTCGCCTTTGGTCGGCCCCGTGGGCGGGCCGCCCAGGGGGATCCCGGACACGTACGCGCGGCGGCCGTCCGGCGCGAACGCGACGCCCTCGTTGGCGCCCGGCAGCGGCAGCGTCTGCACGACCTTGCCGCTCGCCACGCTCACGACCTGCACGTCGTCGCGGCCGTGCCCGCTGTCGGCGACCCACAGGAAGCGCCCGTCCGGCGTCAGCGCCGAGCCGGTCGGGAAGTTCCCCACCTGCGTGAGCCGCCCGATCGGATGGAGCGCGTGACCGTTGCCGGTGATCTGCAGGCTCGGCCCGACCTGGCCGGGCGGGGCGGCGCCGGCGAGGCCCGGGAGGGCAAGGGTCGCGAGCGCGCCGAGGAGGGCTGAAATTCGGAGCATCGAGGCCGGCACGGTACGGGCGCGCGAGCCGGACGGTGTGAACGTCGTGTGTCGCCGGCTCGGCAGCTACTCGTGGTGCCCGCCGGGGCCCTGCGCGGGCTTCCGGATCACGCCGGGCTCGGCGCTCTCCTCGCCCTCGGCCTCGGACTCGTCCTGAGACGTGATCCCCTCCGCCTCGTCCTCGCGCCGGCCGGCCGCGCGGCCGTTGCCGGCGCCGTCCTCGGAGGACCCGTGCTCGCGGAGGTAGCCGAGGAGTCCGCCGGCGACGAGGATCTTGCGCTCCGACGGCGCGAAGTCGTGCGTCAGCTTGAGCTCGCGGTCCTCGCCCTCGATGCGCGCCGTGATCTCGTCGGCGCCGGCCTCGAGCTCCTGGCGCACGTTCGGGAGGACCCAGGTCTGGCCGACCTCGGCGCGCTCGTAGTCGGCGTCGTCCGCGAACGTGAGCGCGAGGATCCCCTGGGCGACGAGATTGCGCCGGTGGATGCGGGCGAAGGACTTCGCGATCACGGCCTTCACGCCGAGCTGCAGCGGCGCCAGCGCCGCGTGCTCGCGCGAGGAGCCCTGGCCGTAGTTCTCGCCGCCGACGATGAAGCCGCCGCCCCACTCCTGGATGCGCTTGCGGAACTCCGGGTCGCGGTGGCGGAAGGTGAACTCGGCGATCGCCGGGATGTTCGAGCGGTAGGCCATGACCTCCGCGCCGTCGGGGGCCAGGTCGCCGGTCGAGATGTCGTCCGGCTGGACGGTGGCGATCTTGCCCTCCACCGACTCGCCGAGGGGCTGGTGCTCCGGGGGCGGCTTGATGTTGGGCCCGCGGGGGATCTCGATCTGCTCGGCGTCGGCCTCGCCGGCCGGAGCGAAGATGTGGATGTCGTCGAGGTAGGGCTTCAGCTCGGGCGGGTCGAGCGTCTCGGGCGGCTCGCCGTACTCGCGGGGGTCCTCGATCCGGCCGGTCAGCAGCGAGACCGCGGCGACCGCCGGAGAGCACAGGTAGACCGCGTCGTCCGCCGTTCCCGAGCGGCCGGGGAAGTTGCGGTTGAACGTGCGCAGCGAGGCGGCGCCGGACGGCGGCGCCTGGCCCATCCCCACGCAGGGCCCGCACACCGGCTCGAGCATGCGCACGCCGCCCTCGATCAGCTGTCGGTAGACGCCGGACTCGGCGATCGCCGCGAGGATCTGGCGCGAGCCCGGGGTCGCGGTCGCGGCGATCGACTCGTGCACGATCTGGCCCTCCTTGTCGGCGAGGATCGCGCCCGGCAGCGCCAGGTCGAAGTAGCCCGAGTTGACCGAGGAGCCCAGGCACACCTGGGCGATCTCCGTCCCCGCGACCTCCTCGACCGGCACGACGTTGTCGGGGTTGTGGGGCTTCGCGACGAGCGGGCCGAGCTCGCCGAGGTCGATGTCCACGCGGTCGTCGTAGGAGCAGCCGTCGTCGGGCCGGAGGTCGGCGAAGTCGTCCTCGCGCTGCTGGATCCGCAGCCAGTCGCGGGTCTTGTCGTCGGGCGGGAACACGGCGGAGGTCGCCCCCAGCTCGGCGATCATGTTCGCGATCGTCCCCCGCTCCGGAATCGAGAGGTCAGCCGTGCCGGGGCCGGTGAACTCGAAGATCTTGTTCTTGCCGCCGGAGACGGAGAGCCGGCGCAGCAGCTCGAGGATGATGTCCTTCGCCTGCACCCACGGCCTCTGCAGCGTTCCCTCGAGGTGGACGTCGACGACCTCCGGGCACGCGATCTCGTAGGGATGGCCGGCCATCGCGACGGCCACGTCGAGGCCGCCCGCGCCGATCGCGATCATCCCCAGCGCCCCGCTCGTCGGGGTGTGGGAGTCGGCGCCGACCATCACGTCGCCCGGCCTCGCGAAGCGCTCGAGCGAGATGTAGTGGCTGATGCCGTTGCCCGGCCGCGAGTAGTACGCCCCGTACTTGCGGCACATCGCCTGCAGCATGCGGTGGTCGTCGGGGTTCTTGTTGTCGAGCTGGATGACGTTGTGGTCGATGTACTGCACGGCCCGATCGACCTTCACCCGCGGCTCCCCCAGCTGCTCGAACTGCATGAACGCCATCGTCCCCGTGGCGTCCTGGAGCAGCGTCTGGTCGACGCGGAGGGCGATCGGCGAACCGGGCTTCAGCTCGCCGTCGGTGAGATGGTCGCGGAGGATCTGGCGGCTGAGGTTCTCGGCCATCCCGACGCACCTACCCGGGGGCCGGGAGCACGAACACTCCCCGCCCCTCGGCGAGGAGCGCGCCGTGCTCGTCGCGGAGGTCGGCGCTCACCGTCACCTTGCGCCCGTCGTGCGCGACGATCCGGGCTCTCGCGTCGACGAAGACGCCCAGCGGGATCGGCGCGCGCAGGTCCGTCTCGAGCCGCGCGGTGGGCGCCGCCCCATGCTCGCCGATCACGAGCAGGGACATCA
>JAOPZQ010000422.1 GCA_025964075.1 Solirubrobacterales bacterium
TCCGAATCCAGGTGCGCGACGACGGCATCGGCGGCGCCCGGCCCGAGGGCAGCGGGCTGCTCGGGCTCGCGGACCGCGAGGACGTCGTGAACATGCCGTCGAGGGCCGAGGGCACGAAGATGGCCGAGGAGCACGCCGCGCTTCGTCGCGTGGCGACGCTCGTCGCGCGCGGCGTGTCGGCGGACGAGCTGTTCGTGGCGGTCAACGAGGAGGTCGGCTGGCTCGTGGGCGCCGATCCGACATCCTTGATGCGGTTCGGAGCCGACGACACGGTGACGCCCGCGCCGAACGCGCGACGGTCACAGCGACCGTGGAGGACCAGACCTTCCGAATCCAGGTGCGCGACGACGGCATCGGCGGCGCCCGGCCCGAGGGCAGCGGGCTGCTCGGGCTCGCGGACCGCGTCGCCGTTCTCGACGGCGAGCTCCAGGTCGAGAGCCCGGCCGACGGCGGGACCCTCGTCGCGGCCGCCATCCCCCTCCGCGGCTAGCGGGATCCCAGGTGTAGCAGCGGAGGGGCAGGGATTCGAACCCTGGGTACGCTTGCACGCACAACGGTTTTCGAGACCGCCCCGTTCAACCACTCCGGCACCCCTCCGGGACGCAGAAGCGCCCGCCGGGGCGGGCGCGGCAGTCGATGCGGATGATAGCCCGCCGAGGCCGCTCGACCACATGGCTAACGGTGCGCCGCCGGTCTTTGGACCGTCTGCACAGCAGCGGACGGACCGCCATGCGGCAAGGTTCGCGGGCCCCGCTCATCGAGCCCTGGAGCCCCATGCCCGCTCGCGCCATCGTCTCCTACGACGGTTCCGACAACGATCACGACGCGGTCGCGCTGGGACGAGTGTTCTGGCACGCGGGCGCGACCGTCGACCTCGCCTACGTCCGCCACAGCGCCGAGCTCCACGAGGGGAGCGAGGCGGTCGCGCGTGCACAGGCCCAGCGCATGCTCTCCGCGGGCGCCGTGCTCCTCGGCGCCGCGGGCGCGGGCACGCACGTCGCGCTCAACGCCTCGACCCCGGAGGGGCTCGCGATGCTCGCGTCGTTCCTCGACGCCAACCTGATCGTCTTCGGCTCCGAGTACCGCACGCCGGCCGGCCGGGTGCGCCCGCAGCCCTCGGCGCAGCGGCTGCTCGAGGGCGGTCCCACGGCGATCGCGGTGGCGCCGGCGGGGATGCGGAGCTGGACCGACGCGCGGCTCGAGGCCATCAAGACGATCGGTCACGACGACGGCGCCGGCGCCGAGGACACTGCGGCGAGCCTCGCCGGCGCCGTTGGCGGCACGACGACGGGGGAGATCGAGGCCGCGGACCTGTTGGTCTTCGGCTCCCGAGCCGACGGCCCGGCCGACCGCCTCAACCTGCCCTCGGCATCGCTGCAGCGGATCGAGGACGCGACGGTTCCGATCCTCGCCGTGACGGGGAAGCCGCTCGTGTTCTAGCGTCGTGACGCTAGTCGATGACGAAGCCGATCAGGACGCTCGTGACCTTCGTGCGGGCCTGATCGAGGTAGAACGCGGTCACGCGTCGCCCGGGCAGGGACTGCCCGACCTGGCAGGGCCCGCTCGAGGGGCAGTGCACGTGGGGAACGCCGGCCAGGAGCTGCGCCTTCGTGGAGCCGACGCCGACGCCCGTCGTGGTCCGCTCGCTCCGCTTCGTCGTCGCGACGCTCGTCACGCGGTTGCCGCTGAAGAACGTCACGCGGAGCCTGCGGGCGGAGTACACGTACTGGGTGGACGGCCCGAGGCCGCCGGTGAGGTGCTTGATCTGGTCCGGCGTGCCGAGCAGATGACGCACGTTCGACTGCGACATCTCCAGGCGCACGCCGGCGATCCCCTTGCCCTCCACGATCCGTGCGCCGGCCGCGGGGGCGGTGACGAGGAGGGCCAGTCCGGCGAGGGCGAGGGCGCGGCGTAACACGGTCCCAACCTATCGGCGCGGGGAGAAGAAATCCACGAGCAGGGCGGCGCACTCCGCAGCGAGCAGGCCTCCCGCCACCTCCGGCCGGTGGTTGAAGCGCGGCTGGGCGAGGATGTCGACGACGCTGCCGGCGGCGCCCGCCTTGGGGTCCGTCGTCCCGTAGACGACCCGGGGGATCCGCGCCAGCACGATCGCGCCCGCGCACATCGAGCACGGCTCGAGCGTCACGTAGAGCACCGAATCCAGCACGCGCCAGCTCCCGAGCGCCCGCGCCGCCTCGCGGATGGCGAGCGTCTCGGCGTGCGCGGTCGGATCCTGGCGAAGCTCCCGTTCGTTGTGCCCCGTGCCGACGACCTCGCCCTCGTGGACGACCACCGCGCCGACCGGGACGTCGTCGTGCTCGAGCGCACGCTCGGCCTCCCGGATCGCCAGGCGCATGAAGTACTCGTCGCGGGGAAAGAAGCGGGAGGGCAGCGGCTATCGTCGGTTGCAGGGAAACTTTCCGCAGTCGATGATGTCTTAAGGGGGCGGCTCGCGCGCTCTCCTCTCCCACATGTCCGTCTCTCTCACCCTCCGCGGCCTTGGCCCTGTCCTGCTCGGCTCCCTGGCGCTCGCCACGTCCGCCTCGGCAGCTCCGCACGTCCCCGGTGAGGTGATCGTCGGGTACGCCGCCGGGGCCACGAGCGCGTCGCTGCCCGGGGCGCACGTCGCCAGCGTGACGGGCACGTCCTCGCGCGTGCTGCGACTGCCCCGCGGGGAGTCGATGGCGACCGCGCTGCGCCGGCTCCGCCGCCAGCCGGGCGTGCTCTACGCACAGCCCAACTACGTCGCCCACGCCGCCGGGGTGTTCATCCCCGACGACCCCGGGCGCGGCGGGGCGACCGGCTGGGAGGCCGTGCAGTGGAACTTCCTCCAGCAGGACGGCGTCGACGCGCCCGACGCCTGGGGCAACGTCGCCGCGGTCGGGCGCCCGGGAGCCAAGGGCGTGAAGATCGCGGTGCTCGACTCCGGCATCGCCTACCGGACCTGGAGCCGCTTTCGGCGCTCGCCGGACTTCGACCACACCCACTTCATCCACGGGACGGACTTCGTCGATCCCGGGACGCCGCCGGTCGACCGCAACGGCCACGGCACCCACGTCGCCGGGACGATCGCGGAGAGCACGAACAACGCCGTCGGCCTGACCGGCCTCGCCTACGGCGCGAGCATCATGCCCGTCCGCGTCCTCGACTCGCAGGGCTACGGCAACGTCGCCACGATCGCCCGGGGCATCCGCTACGCCGCCCGGCGCGGCGCCCAGATCATCAACCTGAGCCTGGTCTTCCCCAGCGACGTGCGCGGCGGCGAGATCCCCGACATCCTCCACGCGCTGCGCTACGCCCGCCAGCACGGCGCCCTGGTCGTGGGCGCCGCCGGCAACGACGGCGAGCAGACCGTGGCCTACCCGGCGCGCGCGAGCGACGTCCTGTCGGTCGGCGCGACGACGGACGACCTGTGCCTGGCCGACTACTCGAACGGCGGGGCTCGGCTCGACGTCGTCGCCCCCGGCGGTGGCGGCGACTCCGACCTCACCGGCGAGCCCAACTGCCAGCCCGGGAAGACCGGCCGCGACATCTACCAGATGACGTTCAGCGGATCCGCCCGCAACTTCGGGCTGCCCGCCGGCTACCAGGGGACCTCGATGGCGGCGCCCCACGTCTCGGGGACGGCCGCGCTGGTGATCGCCAGCGGCATCCTCGGCCACCACCCGACCCCGGCCGCCATCGTCCAGCGGCTGGAGCGCACGGCGCGCGACCTCGGCCCCCCGGGCAAGGACCAGTGGTACGGCGGCGGGCTCGTCGACGCCGGCGCGGCGACCAACCCGGCGATCGCGCCTTAGCCGCCGCTCAGGTGGTACGGATGATCAGCACCGAGCAGGGGGCGTGGTGGGAGACCTTGTTCGGCACGGAGCCGAGCAGGAAGCGCTTGGCGCCGGTCATCCCCTTGTTGCCGACGACGATCAGCCCGGCGCTCTCCTCCTCGGCGACGTCGAGGATCGCGTCCGCCGGATCGCCCTGCCGGGCGAAGATCTGGGCCTCGACGCCGGCTTCCTCCGCCTCGGCCGCGGCCTCCTTGAGCGTGGCGTCGACGTCCTCGCGGGGGTTGACCATCCACTGGAGGTCCTTCGGCACCTCGACCTTCTCGGCGCGCTGGCGCTGCTCGGAGACCGGCTCGTACGCGCTCACGATCTTCAGCGATGCGTCGAGCGACTTGGCCAGCTCGATCGCGTCGCCGACCGCCTTGCGAGCCGTACTCGAGCCATCGGTCCCCACGACGATCGAACCGAACATGCAACCCCCTCTTCGTCCAAGACTGGTGCGGCCGGATCATATCCGCGACGCGATACTTGCCGAGCGATGATCGACCTTCACTCGCACGTCCTCCCAGGTCTGGACGACGGACCGGCCACGCTAGAGGGGTCGCTCGCCCTCGCACGCGTCGCGGTCGCCGCGGGGACGACGATCCTGGCGGCCACGCCGCATGTCGACCGCGGCTTCGGCGTCGACCCGCGGGCGGTCCCCGGCGCCGTCGCCGCGCTTCGGGGAGCGCTGGAGGAGGCGGGCATCGCGCTCCGGATCGTGCCGGGCGGCGAGCTCGCCGCCGACCGCGCCGGCGACCTCGACGACGACGCACTCGCGGCGATCCGCCTGGCCGGCGGCCCCTACCTCCTGCTCGAGTGCCCGCTCACGGTCCACGCGGGCCCGCTCGAGACGCAGGTCGGCGCCCTCCGGCTCCGGGGCTTCGACGTCCTCCTCGCCCATCCCGAGCGCAGCCCGGCGCTGCAGCGCGACCCGGGACGGCTCCGCGACCTCGTGGCCCACGACGTCCTGTGCTCGGTCACGGCGGGCGCGTTCACCGGCCAGTTCGGCCGTCCCGCCCGCTCCCTCGCCCAGGCGATGCTCCGCGAGGGGCTGGTCCACGACATCGCCTCCGACGCCCACGACGAGCGCCGGCGCCCCCCGGACCTGGCGGCCGGGCTTGCCGCGGCGGGCCTCGACGGCGCCGCCGGCGCCGCGATGGCCGCCTACCTGACGGAGCACGTTCCCGCGGCGATCCTCGCCGGCGAGCCGATCCCCGCGCGACCGGAGGCGCCGCGCCGCGGACTGGCCGCCCGCGTCAGGCGAGCTTGGTGATCGCGATGATGGCTCCGGCGAGCACGAACACGACGATCGCGGCCTGCGTCCAAATCCAGAACGGCGACACGCCGTACACGGTACCGTCCGCGCATGAGCGGAGCGAAGCGGAGGGCTTCCCTTCCTGAGCGTGCTCTGCGCGCCGCCCGCCAGCGCGCGCGCACCCAGGCGTTCGGGCGGACGCTGACCATCGCCCCGCGCGACGATCTCGTCGGCATGGGCCTCCCCTACGGGCGCTGGGCGGTCCCCGCCTCGCTGATCGACGCCGACTCCGTCTGCTATCTCGGCGGGATCGGCAAGGACATCTCCTTCGACCTCGGCCTGATCGCGCGCTTCGGCTGCACGATCCATGCGTTCGATCCCGTGCCCGAGGCCGTCGAGTACGCCCGGGCGGCGGCGGCGGCCGAGCCCCGCTTCGTCCTCCACCCCGCCGGCCTGTGGTCGCAGGACGGAACGCTGCGCTTCTACGACCACCGCGAGCCCGGCTTCGTCTCCCATTCCGCCACGGACATGCACGACACCGGGACCTTCTTCGCGGCGCCCGTGCGCTCGGTCGCCTCGCTGATGCACGAGCTCGGACACGACCGCGTCGACCTCCTCAAGCTGAGCGTCGAGGGGTCCGAGTACGAGCTCGTGGGCAACGTGCTCGACGAGCAACTCGACGTCCGCGTCCTCTGCGTGGAGTTCGCGCAGCCCGCGCCGCGCCCACCGATCGACGCCGTCCTCGGACGCCTCCGGGCGGCGGGCTACGCGCTCGTCGAGGCGTCGCTGCCGCCGTGGAACTGGAAGCTGACGTTCGTGCGCGCGGCCCGGTGACCGACGCCGAGCGGACGGCGCGGCTCGCAGGCGCGGACCGGGGCGAGATCGTCGTCCGCCCCGTTCCGGCCGCCTGGCACCGGGCCGCCCAGCGCGCCGCGATGAAGGCCGGCCTCCTCACCTACGAGCGGACGCTGCTTCCCCCGGTCGCCCGGCGGGTGCCCTCGGGCGCGCCGCGCCTGCTGATCCGGGTCGACGAGTTCCCCGACTACTCGGCCTACGACGAGTACGAGCGCCACGGGCTCGCCGCCTCGACGCGCTTCCACGACGTGATGGCCGAGGCCGGCGTCCCGCACCTGATCGCCGTGGTGCCGCAGCTGACTCACCGCGCCCTCGACCCCGGCGCCGACGGCGGGCGGCCGCTGAACGGGGACGAGCGCGCGCTGCTCGAGCGCATGGCGGGCGACGGAGTCGAGTTCGCCCAGCACGGGACGACGCACCGCACGCGTCACGCGGACCCCCGCCGCCGCTCGGAGCTCGTCGGCCTCTCCCCCGCGGAGGCCGCGGCGGTCGTCGACGCCGGTCGCGCCACGCTCCGCGAGCTGGGCATCGTGCCGCGGGTCTTCGTCCCACCCTTCAATCGCTTCGACCCCGAGCACTACTCGGTCCTCGCCGAGCGCTTCGCGGTCGTCTGCGGGGGCCCGGAGAGCGTCCCCCGGATCGGCCTGCACTACGGGCCGCAGTGGCGCGACGGCGCCGTGTACCTGCCCTGCTATCCGCCGTTCTACGGACGCGCACGCGATATCGTCGGCGCAGTGAAGCGCCTGGTCGACGCGGGGATCGGCACGTGGGTGCCCATCGTCCTCCACATGAGCTGGGAGGCGGAGGACGAGTTCGCCGCCCTGCGCCGGTTCGCCCAGACGGTCGCGCCGTACGCGACGCCGTGGGCGGACTTCCTCGCCGCCGTCGATCGCACCGGGGCGGCGGCGTGAAGCGGATCCTCATCGTCGACCAGACCCGAGACCGCTCGGCGATCGCCGCCGCGCGCGCGCTCCATGCCGACGGCTGGACGGTGGGCACCGGCGGCTGGCGGCCGACGCTCGTCACGCACTCGCGCTGCGCCGAGCGCTACCACCCGATCGAGGAGGCGGAGGGGGACGAGGACCGCTTCATCGCCGACATCGCGCGCGCGGTCCGGGAAGCGGCCTACGACGTCGTCCTCTGCAACTACGACGTCGGGCTGCTCGTCCTCTCCCGGCGCCGCGCCGAGGTCGCGCCCGCGGTCGTGCCCTATCCCGCGCACGAGGTGGTCGAGCGCTCGTTCGACAAGCTCGCGTTCACCCACGCCGCCCAGGAGGCCGGACTCGCCGTGCCCCGCACCGTTCCCGCCACCGACGAGGCGCTCGACGGGTGGGAGGGCCCGGTGGTGGTGAAGGCGCGCCTGCACGTGCCGACCCGCTTCGGCACGGGCGTGTTCGCGAGCGCCGTCGAGGCCGGTCCGTTCGTGGCGGAGATGCGGGCGGGAGGGGGCCAGCCCCTGCTCCAGGAGCGGATCGGCGGCCAGCTCGGCGCCGTGGTCGTCGTCGCGGACCGGGACAGCAAGGTGGTCGCCGAGCTGCACCAGGTCTGCGACCGCTCGTGGCCTGCCGGCGCCGGGATCACCGCCCGCGCTCGCGCCGTCCCGATCGATCCCGAGCGCTCCCGGCGCGTGCGCGAGATGATCCGGACGACCGGCTGGTCGGGCCTGGCCGAGGTCGAGTTCCTCCTCGACGAGGACGGCACGCCCCGGTTCACGGACTTCAACGGACGCGTCTACGGCGGCATCGCGCTGGCCCACCGCGCCGGCGTCAACGTCGCCGCCACGTGGGCGCGCGTCGGCGCCGGCCTGCCCGTACCCCCGCCGCCCCGTCCGCGGGTCGGGGC
>JAOPZQ010000458.1 GCA_025964075.1 Solirubrobacterales bacterium
GGCGATCACACGGCCGCGGCAGCGCCCGAAGCTCCGCCGCAAGTGGCCCCCGCCGCCCCGGCGGCCCCGCCCCCGCCGCCCGCTCCGGCCGTGGCCGAGACCGGAACCGCCAAGGGCGACGTCGCTCGCGAGGAGCTCACGCGCACCCAGCAGGTCGTCGCCCGGCGCATGGCGGAGTCCCGGGCCACGATCCCCGACTTCACGCTCACGGTCGACGTCGACATGGCCGCAGCGGTCGCGATGCGCGCGGACCTCAAGCAGGCGGCCGGCGACCGCGTGCTGCCGTCGTTCAACGACCTCGTCGTCAAGGCGTCGGCACTCGCCCTGCGCGAGTTCCCGCGCGCCAACGGCTCCTACCGCGACGGAAAGTTCGAGCTCTACTCGCGCGTCAACGTGGGTATCGCGGTCGCGGCCGAGAACTCGCTCGTCGTCCCCACGGTGTTCGACGCCGACACCAAGTCGCTGGGCCAGATCGCCCAGGACGCGCGTGCCGTGGCGGAGCGCGTCCGGGCCGGCGCGATCACGCCGCCCGAGCTCTCCGGGGGCACGTTCACCGTCTCGAACCTCGGCATGTTCGGCATCGAGGCCTTCACCGCCGTCATCAACCCGCCCCAGGCGGCGATCCTCGCCGTCGGGGCCGTCCGCGACACGCCGGTCGTCGAAGACGGCCAGATCGTCCCCGGCAAGCGGATGACCATGACGCTGTGCTCGGACCACCGCATCCTCTACGGCGCCGACGCGGCGCAGTTCCTCACGCGGATCCGGCAGCTCCTCGAGCACCCGGCGGCCCTGGCTCTCTAGTGATCCCCCAGGTCCTTGATCGGCGCGAACGAGGAGTTCGGCTCGTTCCCCGCAAAGCGCACCCTGGGCGCCGACCCGTCGGTGCGCACGAACACGCACCACGCCCGCTGGCCGTCGAGGTCGCTCGCGCACGTGCGGTAAAGACGGCCGTGCTCGACCGTGACGGTGGTCGCCGTGAGGGCGTTGTCCCGGAACGGCGACGGCGCGTTGTGGCCGATGTACGCCTCGCCGACCACCGTCGCCGTCCGGAGGCGCGAGCTGTCCCGCGACACGACCGAATGGTGGGCGATCCCTCCCGCCAGGAGCGCGAGCGTGACGAGCACGAGGATCGCGGCGCCGGCGTAGTCGGTGGCGATCATGCGCGGCAGGTCGGGACGGCGCCGGCGCACGAGCCACCCGGCGAGCGGCGCGAGGACCGCCACCGCCAGCAGGTTGAAGAGCGCCGCGACGAGGACGCTGGGCACGAGATCCGCCTTGTCGCCCTGGAAGGGCAGAACGTGAAGGAGAACCGCGTCGAGGACGGTGAGGCCGCCGAACGCCGGCCACATCCACGCGCCGCGGAGCCGCCAGCGCCATCGGGTCAGCCGCTCGCGGTCCATGGGACCGAGAGTAATCGTCGTTTGCCGTTGTTCCACCGCCGGCGCCATGAGATATCTTCGGAACGGAACCCGAAGATGTGCGCGGGCACGGAGACCCCGAACCACGCACGCGAACGGCCCCGCCGGCGATCCCGGTTCAGGGGCGGAATGAGAGGGTGAATGGCAACCGAAACGGCTCGGCCCCCGGTAGCTGAGGGCCCCGACGCGCAGCACCTGACCCGGGATGACCGGGTCGAGCTCCTCCGCTACATGCTGCTGATGCGCGGCATCGAGGAGCGGGCGATGAACCTCTACCGGCAGGGGAAGGTGCCCGGGTCGTTCTACGACGGCTACGGGCAGGAGGCCGTGTCGGCGGGCGCGTGCTTCGCGATGGCGCCCGAGGACCGGCTCTGCATCCTGCACCGCGACCTCGCCGCCCACCTGATCCGCGGCGTCACGCCCACCCGGATACTCGCGCAGTACATGGGCCGCGAGGGCGGCATCACTCGCGGCCGCGACGGCAACGTGCACTTCGGCGACAAGGAAGTCGGCTGCGTCGGGATGGTGTCGATGCTGCCCGACATGATGCTCGTCGCCACCGGCATGGCGATGGCGTTCAAGGCCCAGGGACAGCAACGCTGCGCGCTGACCTGGTTCGGGGACGGCTCGACCTCGCGGGGCGATTGGCACGAGGCGATGAACTGGGCCGGCGTCCAGAGGCTGCCGGTCATCTTCATCCTCGAGAACAACCAGTACGCGTACTCGACGCCCCTCTCGCAGCAGTTCGCCGTCAACCCGGTCGAGCGCGCCGCCGCCTACGGGTTCCCCGGCTTCGCCGTCGACGGCAACGACGCCGAGGCGATGTTCGAGGCCGTCCGCCAGGCCCGCGAGCGCGCCCTCGCCGGCGACGGGCCGACGATGATCGAGGCGGTGACGATGCGCATGCACGGTCACGCGGCCCACGACGACATGAAGTACGTACCCAAGGAGCAGGTCGAGGAGTGGCGCCAGAAGGACCCGATCGAGCGCCAGGAGCGACGGCTCGTCGAGCTCGGCGTCGACGTCGACGCGCTCCGCGCCGAGGTCAAGGCCGCGATCGACGCGGCGACCGAGGAGGCGCTGCAGAGCCCGATGCCCGATCCGGCGACCGCCACCGAGGGCGTGTTCTGCACCGACCCGGAGCCGGACATCCTCGGCGACGGCGTCCCCCGGTGGTCCGGCTTCCTGAAGGGGGCCTGAGCCATGGCCACGATGACCTACCTGCAGGCCATCTCCGACGGCCTGCGCCAGGAGATGCGCGCGGACCAGCGCGTGATGGTGATGGGCGAGGACATCGGCGTGTTCGGCGGCGCCTTCAAGGTGACCGACGGCTTCATCGCCGAGTTCGGGCCCGACCGCGTGATGGACACGCCGCTGGCCGAGTCCGGCATCGTCGGGACGGCGATCGGCGCCGCCGTCGTCGGGCTGCGCCCCGTGTGCGAGATGCAGTTCTCGGACTTCATCGCGTGCGGCTTCGACCAGCTCGTGAACGTCGCCGGCAAGATGCACTACCGCCAGGGGCTGGCCGTGCCGATCACGGTGCGGCTGCCCAGCGGCGGCGGCTTCTCCGGCGGGCCGTTCCACTCCCAGAACCCCGAAGCGTGGTTCATGCAGTCGCCGGGGATCAAGGTCGTGGCGCCCTCGACGGCCGAGGACGCGAAGGGGCTCATGATCAGCGCGATCCGCGACCCGAACCCCGTCTGCTACATGGAGCACAAGCACCTCTACCGCCGCATCAAGGGCGAGGTGCCCGACGGGATCTACGAGACGCCGTTCACGGCGCGCGTCGCGCGCGAGGGCACCGAGCTGACGATCGTCACCTACGGCGCGATGGTGCACACCGCGCTCGAGGCGACCGAGGACCTCGACGGCGCCTCGGTCGAGGTCCTCGACCTGCGTTCGCTCGTGCCGCTCGACACCGAGGCGATCCTCGCCAGCGTGCGCAAGACCAGCAAGGTGCTGATCGTCGACGAGGCGAACCGCACCTGCGCCGCCGGCGCCGAGGTCGCCGCGGTCATCGCCGAGCACGCGTTCGAGGACCTCGACGGCCCGGTCACGCGGATCGCGACGCCGGACGTGCCGATCCCGTTCTCGCCGCCGCTCGAGCAGGCGGTGCTCCCGTCGGTCGACCGCGTGAAGGAGGCGGCGCGTGAGCTCCTCGCATACTGAGACCGCGCTCGTCGACGTGACGATGCCCCAGATGGGCGTCTCGGTCGCCGAGGGCACCGTCGTCGAGTGGAAGCGCCAGGTGGGCGAGGAGATCGCCGCCGACGACACGATCTGCGAGATCTCGACCGACAAGATCGACACCGAGGTGCCGGCCCCCGTGAGCGGGACGGTGGCCGAGATCCTGGTGGACGTCGGCACGACCGTGACCGTGGGAACGGTGCTCGCGCGGATCGGCGTGGCCGGTGCGGGCGCGGCGCCCGCACCGAGGCCCGCGCCGGAAGCCGAGACGGCGGGCGAGGTCGAGCCGGTGCCGAAGCCTGCCGTGGCGGCCGCCAACGGGAACGGCGCCCGCTCTCCGCGAGGCCGCTTCTCGCCGGTCGTCCTGCGGATCGCCGCCCAGCACGACGTCGACCTCGACCAGGTGACCGGCACCGGCCGCGGCGGGCGCGTGCGCAAGCAGGACGTGCTCGCGCACGTCGAGCAACGCGACGCCGGGCCCGAGCCGCCGCTCCACATCGAGTCCCCCTACCGCCCGGACACGGTCCCGACCGGCGCCGGCCTCAGCCGCATGCGGCGCCAGATCGGCGAGCACATGAAGCGCTCGCTCGACACCGCGGCCACGTGCACGACGTGGATGGAAGCCGACGTGACGCGCGTCGAGCGGGCCCGGCGCGAGCTCGGCCTGACCGCGCTGCCGCTCGTCGCGCGCGCCACCATCGAGGCGCTCCGTGAGTTCCCGGCGCTCAACGCCACGCTCGACGGCGACGCCTACGCTCAGCATCCCGACGTCAACCTCGGGATCGCGGTGTCGCTCGGCGACGACGGGCTGATCGTGCCCGTCATCCAGCGGGCGCAGGAGCTCTCCCCCGAGGGTCTCGGCGCCCGCATCAAGGACCTGGCCCGCCGCGCGCGGGCGAAGCAGCTGACCCCCGACGACGTCCGCGGCGGCACGTTCACGATCACGAACCCCGGCCAGTTCGGGTCGATCATGGCGACGCCGGTGATCAACCAGCCGCAGGTGGCGATCCTCGACCTCGAGGCCGTGGTCAAGCGTCCGGTCGTCGTCACGGACGCCGACGGGAACGACTCGATCGCCATCCGGTCGATGACGATCCTCGGCCTCTCGTGGGACCACCGCGCACTCGACGGCGTGCTCGCCGCGCAGTTCCTCGCCGCGCTGAAGCGGCGACTCGAGTGCCATGGCGAGTGACGAGCTGTGGGTCTCCGACCTTGGTCTGGTCGAGTACCGCGCCGGGGTCGACGTCCAGGAAGCGGTCCGCGCGCGGGTCCAGGCGGGCGAGCTGCCCGACGTCCTCCTGCTCCTCGAGCACCCGCCGGTCTACACGCTCGGCCGGCGCTCGGCCCCCGGCGATCTGCCGATGGGCGAGGACTGGTACCGCGCGCAGGGGATCGACGTGGTGCGGACCGACCGCGGCGGCAAGCTCACCTACCACGGTCCGGGCCAGCTCGTGGGCTACCCGATCGTGCGCGTCGACGACGTGCTCGCGTACGTGCGCGCGATGGAGCGCGCGCTCGCGGCGGCGCTCGCGGACGTCGGCCTGACGCCGCGCCTGCGCACCGACGAGGGCCCCGACTACACGGGCGTGTGGATCGAGGATCGCAAGATCGCCTCGATCGGCGTCCACGTCGCCAAGGGCGTGACGACGCACGGGTTCGCGATCAACGTCGAGAACGACCTCCAGCCGTTCGGCTATGTCGTCGCGTGCGGGCTGCCGGACGTGCAGATGACCTCCGTGCGCAAGGAGGGCGCGGCGGCCAGTCTGCCGGAGGTCAGGGAGCGCGCCGTCGCGCGGCTCGGCGAGGAGCTGGGCCGCGTGCCGATGCCCGTGCCGCTCGGACGCCTCGGCCTCACCGCCCCCGCGACGGTCTAGGAGGCCAAAGGGGCCAGACCCCTTTGGCCGAATTTCCGCATCACGACACTAGGAGCCAAAGGGGGCAGGCCCTTTGGCCCGGTCAGGGCCCGGTTGCGCACGGGGAGCGGGCCCCGTTCGTGGCTCCCGTCGCCGCCGCGAGCGCGGCGGCGGCGTGGCGGCGCGTCGC
>JAOPZQ010000533.1 GCA_025964075.1 Solirubrobacterales bacterium
GATTCGCCGCCGAGATCCGGCGCGTGGCGACCGGGTTCTTCGTGCAGACCCCGGCCTGGTCGTTCCCGCTCGAGCCCCACGCGCTGCTGCCGCTCGCGCATTGGGTCCCGCCGGGGCTGCGCCGGCCTTACTGGCGCCTGGGGGCCCAGGGCCACTGGGAGGACGTACGGCTGCTGCGCCGCTGGGAGATCGAGGCGCTCTTCCCCGGCGGCCGCATCCTCGGCGAGCGCCTCGGGCCGGTGACGAAGAGCTGGGTGGCGATCGCGCCGGTGGGCACGCAACACCCGGGCGCCCCCTACGTCGCGGCGTAGAGCGCGTCGATCTCGCGGGCGTACTTCTCGGCGATCGGGCGGCGCTTGAGCTTCATGGTCGGCGTCAGCTCGTCGCCGCCGGGCGCCCAGTCGCCGGGCACGATCGTGAACTTCTTGATCTGCTCGACCCGGGCGAGGCGGGCGTTGGCGGCGTCGATCGCGTCCTGGACCGCCGCGCGGACCTTCTCCTCGCCGGCGAGCGCCTCGAGCCCCTCGGCCTCGATGCCGTTCTGCTTCGCCCACACGGGCGCGTAGTCGGCGTCGAGGATGATCAGCGCCGTGTTGTAGGACCGGGCGTCGCCGATCGTCACGGCCTGCCCGATCAGCGGGCTGGCGCTCTTCATCGCCGCCTCGATGTTGGCCGGCGACATGTTCTTGCCGGCCGCGTTGATGATGAGCTCCTTCTTGCGGTCGACGATCTTCAGGTAGCCGTCCTCGTCGAGCTCGCCGATGTCGCCGGTGAACATCCATCCGTCGACGATCGTCTCGGCCGTCTGGTCGGGCTTGTTGCGGTAGCCGACCATCACGCAGTCGCCCTTGATGAGCACCTCGCCGTCCTCCGCGAGCTTGATCTCGATGCCCGGCGCCGCCGGCCCGACCGTCCCGATCTTCACCTTGCCGGGCGGGTTCACGGTGCCCATTCCGCACGTCTCGGACATGCCCCAGAGCTCCGCGAGCTCGAGGCCGATGGCGTGGAAGAACTCGAGGACCTCGACCGGCGTCGGCGCCGCGCCGACGTTGATCGTGATCACCTCGTCGAGGCCGAGCATCTTGCGCAGGCCCGCGAACATCTCCTCGTCGGCCTTGGCCACCGTCTCCGCCAGCTCGGGCGGCACCGGCTCCTTGCGCTGCTCGAGGCGCACCTTCTCGACCGCCGCCGCCAGCGCCTTCTCCATCGGCGCCCGCTGCTCCTCGGGCTGCTGGGCGAGCATCGACTCGAGGCCGGCCTTCAGCTTCTCCCAGATCCTCGGGACGGCGAAGAACCAGTTCGGGCGGACCTGAGGCAGGAACGACATCACCTCGCGCGGGTTGTCGCAGCACGTGACCTGCCCGGCGTAGACGATCGGGATGTAGTGGTGGGCGGCGCGCTCGGCGATGTGGGCGGCGGGGAGCCACGAGATCACGCGCATCCCGGGGTCGAACTGGATCAGCGTCTGGATCGAGGCGACGGCGAACATCAGGTTGTGGTGCGAGAGCTGAACGCCCTTGGGCGGCCCGGTGGTGCCGGAGGTGTAGATGAGCGTCAGGAGGTCGTCGGGCCCGACCTGGGCGGCCGCCGCCTCGCCGTCGAAATCGGGGTCGGAGCCCTCGACATCGGCGAGCGCCGTCGTCCCCTCGCGCGCGTCGCCGTCCACGAGGATCACGGTCTCGAGGTCGGGCAGGTCCGCCTGGGCCGCGAGGACGCCGTCGAGGAGGCTCGCCTCGGTGACGACGATCCGAGCGCCGGCGTCGGCGACGACGTACTGGATCTGCTCGGGCGAGTACGTGTTGTAGATCGAGAACGGACAGGCGCCGAGCGTGATGGCCGCGAGATCGACGAGGTGGAACTCGGGACGGTTCGAGAGGAGGATCGCGATCGAGTCGCCCTTGGCGACGCCGAGCTTCGCGAGGCCCCCGGCGATCGCGTCGACGCGGTCGCGGGCCTGGGCCCAGGTCAGGCTGACCCCGTCGTCACGGGTGCGGAAGGCGACGAGGTCGCCATGGTTGGCGGCCGTCCGCCGGAACGCCTCGGTGATCGTCGCGGCGTCGAGGGCGGCCTTGACCGTCTCGCCCGCGGTGGTGGTGGTCCCCATCGGTCTCCCTCCGTCGCTCCAGAAACTCGGCGCTGAACGCTACCGAACGTTGAACGCGCCGTTCCCCAGGTTGTGGATGTCGTTCGTGAGCCCGATCACGAAGATCAGCAGCACGAGGCCGAAGCCGACCACGCTCGCGCGCTCCATGACGCTGAACGGGATCGGCCGTCCCCGCACCGTCTCGGCCAGCGCCCAGAAGATGTGCCCGCCGTCGAGGGGCAGGAACGGGAACAGGTTGACCACCGCGAGCGAGAGCGAGATGAGCGCCAGGATCTGCCACGCCCGGGTGGTGTCGTGCGCGAAGCTCTGCTGCGCCGCCCGATAGCCCCCGACTACGCTCCCGAGCTGCTTGCGTTGCTGGGGCTCGAAGATCCTGACGATGACGCTGACCGTCCGCGTCGTCACGGTCCACATGCCCTTGATGCTCAGCCTCGCGGCCTCGGCCGCCCCCACGTTGTGCGTCACCTGGACGAACGCGAAGCCGACGAGCATGCGCTTCTGCGCGGAGTCGTAGCGCGGCCGCAGCGAGAGCGTCAGGCGCTTGCCGTGGCGCAGGACGACCATGTGCACCGGCGTCGCCGCCTGACACCCGGGCTTCAACGGGCCGGCGCACTTGTGCTTGTTGACCTCGGCGCGGATCTTCGCCGGCCCGCCCGTGACACCGTCGACGGAGAGGATGCGGTCGCCGGGCCGGAGCACGCCCGCGGCCGGCTTCTCGAGCTTGAAGTCCGCCGCGACCACCGGCTTGGTCAGGGCCGTGCCGTGCACGACGACCGGCTGCGGGTTGTCGAGGAAGAGGAAGAACAGGATCACGAACGCGATCAGCAGGTTCATCGCCGGCCCCGCGAGGATCACCACGACCCGCTTCCACACCGGCTGGCGGTAGTACGCGCGGTCCTCGACCTCGGGCGGGATCGCCTCGTTCGGGTTCATCCCCGTGATCCGCACATATCCTCCGAGCGGGATCGGGCCGATTCCGTACTCGGTCTCGCCGCGCCGGAACTTCACGAGGAGCGGACCGAAGAACAGCGAGAATCGCTCGACGCGCATGCCGACGGCCTTGGCCGCCGCGAAGTGGCCGAATTCGTGCAGGATGATGAGGGCGGCGAAGCCCAGGAACGCCAGGACGTACGACACGAGGCTCCCCAGTGTGGCAAGGAGCCTGAAGGCCCGATCAAGTGACCGAGACCCCCCTCACCATCCGCGAGGTGCGCGCGCGAGCGCTCGATCTGCCGCTCTCGCGCCCGGTCCAGACAGCCGCCGGCGACATCGCGACGGCGCCCGTCGTGCTGATCGACGTCGTCACCCGGGAGGGGGTCGTCGGGCACGGCTACCTGCGGACCTACACGCCGGTCGCGCTGCCGGGGCTCGCGCGCCTCGTCTACGACATCGGCGTCTTCCTCGCCGGGGAGTCCGCCGCGCCCCACTCGGTCGAGCGCAAGCTCCAGGGCCACTTCCGCCTCCTCGGCCTCGAGGGACTCACCGGCATGGCGATGGCCGGCATCGACATGGCCCTGTGGGACGCGCGGGCCCGCGCCGCCGGCCAGCCGCTGATCACCCTGCTCGGCGGCCGCCCTGGGCCGGTCCCGGCCTACGTGACGCTGCCGAGCATGGACGCGGCCGGCGCCGCCGCCGACGCCCGGCAGGCGGTCACCGCGGGCTTTCACGCGTTGAAGGTCAAGGTCGGTCGCGGCGACCTCGCCGCCGACCTCGAGACCATCCGGGCGATTCGCGCCGCCGTCGGCGACGAGGTGGCGCTGATGGTCGACTACAACCAGAGCCTGACCGTCAGGGACGCGCTGGAGCGGGTGCAGGCGCTCGACGCCGAGGGGCTCCACTGGATCGAGGAGCCGACCCGGGCGGACGACGACGCCGGCCACGCCAAGATCGCCGCGGCGGCGCAGACGGCGATCCAGCTCGGCGAGAGCTGGTGGGGATCGGCAGCGATGGCGCGGAGCATCTCCGCCGGGGCGTGCGACCACGCGATGCTCGACGCGGCGAGGATCGGCGGCGTCACGGGCTGGCTGCGTGCGACGTCGCTCGCCGTCCGGGCGAAGGTGCCCGTCTCGAGCCACGCCTATCCGGAGCTCAGCGCCCACCTCATGCGCGTCACCCCGACCGCGCACCTCCTCGAGTACGCGGACCAGCTGAACCCGATCCTCCGCGACCGGGTGCGCATCGTCGACGGCCACGCGGTGTTCGCCGAGATCCCGGGGACCGGCGTCGAATGGGACGAGGAGCGGATCGCGAGCCTGTCCTAGACTCGGGGGCGCGATGCCCCGCCGCCTCCTGATCCTCGGCTCCACGGGCTCGGTGGGAACGCAGGCCCTCGAGACCGTCGCCCACTCGCCCGAGCAGATCGAGCTCGTCGGCCTCTCCGCGGAGTCGTCCTGGGAGGCGCTGATCGCGCAGGCCCAGCGCCACGGCGTGCGGCGGATCGCGCTCGCCGACCCCATCGCCGGCGCCCGCGCCGCCGAGGCGTGGACCGACGGCGAGGTGCTCTCGGGGCCGGAGGGCCTGGTGCGGCTGGTCGTCGAGTCCGGCGCCGAGCTCGTCCTGAACGCGCTCGTCGGCTCCGCCGGACTCGGCCCGACCGTGGCGACGCTCGGCGAGGGCATCGACCTCGCGCTCGCCAACAAGGAGTCGCTCGTGGTCGGCGGCGAGCTCGTGACCGCGCTCGCCGAGGCCACCGGCGCGGCGATCATCCCCGTGGACTCCGAGCACTCGGCCCTGCACCAGCTGATCGCGGGCGAACGCCCGGGGACCATCGAGCGGCTCGTCATCACCGCCTCGGGAGGGCCGTTCCGGGGCCGGACCCGCGAGGAGCTCGCGAACGTCACCGCCGCGGACGCCCTGCAGCACCCGACGTGGTCGATGGGCGGCAAGATCACGATCGACTCGGCGACGCTGATGAACAAGGGCCTCGAGGTGATCGAGGCCCATCACCTGTTCGGCGTCCCCTACGACCGCATCGACGTCGTCGTCCATCCGCAGTCCCTCGTGCACGCCGTCGTCGACCTGTGCGACGGCGCCTCGCTCGCGCACCTCGGCCATCCCGACATGCGCGTGCCGATCTCCTACGGGCTGCACTACCCCGAGCGCGTCGACGTCCCGGTGCCGCGGCTCGACCTGGCACAGGCGGGGTCGTTGACCTTCGAGCCTCCCGACATGGAGACGTTCGCCTGCCTCCGCCTCGCCCGCGACGCGGCCGCGGCCGGCGGCACCGCGCCGTGCGTCCTCAACGCCGCCAACGAGGTCGCCGTGCACGCGTTCCTCGCCGGCCGCCTGCCGTTCCTCGGGATCGCCGAGGTGATCGAGCAGACGCTCGAGCGGCTGCCCGCAAAGCGGATCCACGCCTTCGAGAGCCTCTACGCGGCCGACCGGGACGCCCGCGCGATCGCCGGCGAGCTCGTCGAGTCGCTGGCGGCGGCAGCCGGATGACTCACGCGGCCTCCGATTGGCGAGACCGGATGGCGAGCGGAGGCCTGGCGTGAGCGACGACGCGGGGCCGGCGCTCGAGGACCTCGTGAGGATCGGCGCCGCGGCGACCGCCCTCGGCGTCAGCACGGACACGCTGCGCCGGTGGGAGAAGGCCGGCCGCGTGCGCTTC
>JAOPZQ010000534.1 GCA_025964075.1 Solirubrobacterales bacterium
CGGACCGGCGGCCCGCTCGTGCGCTGGCCCGTGAAGTCGTAGACCCCGCCGTGACACGGGCAGACGAAGCGCTCCGCCGCCTCCACGTAGCGCACCGGGCAGCCGACGTGCACGCAGCGCGAGGAGATCGCGATCATCCGGTTGTACTGGTCGGGCTTGTCCTTGTCGAACGCCGGATTGCGGCGGCGCATGTACACGGTGCTCCTGCCCGCGTCGCCGATGCCCATGACGATCGTGATGACCCGCGGGATGTAGGTGTCGTTCGGGAAGTCCGCCATGTTCCCGACGAGCTGCCAGTTGAACTTCTGGCGCGTGAACACCGGCCCGAGCGCGAACGCGAGCGCCGGCAGCGAGAACGCGGCCGCAGCCACCGCGCCGGCGCCGTGGACGGTCCCGGTCATGAACCGCCGTCGTGTGACCGTCTCGCCCTCGAAGGCGCCCGGCATGTTGCGATCGGCGGTGTACGGGGATTTCTTGGGCTTGCGTTCGTCAGGCATCGTGGCGGCGCGGAGCTCTACTCAGGCAAAGCCACGCGCCATTGCCCTCAGAGGGACCCGGTAGGGCGCCGGTTCCCAACGAGGCCACACCCGCTCGGCGCGCCGGATCGTCCCCCGCATCGTTGGCTAGTGGCTCAGTGCGCTGGCAAGGTGCACGGCGGTGGAGACCGTGTAGGCCAAGCCGAGCAGCCGCCGGAACGCGTTGACCCCCTGAAAGAGTTCGAGATAGGCCCACACGGCCATCGACAGGTAGGAGACGGCCTGGGCGGCCGAGTGCTCGCGACCATGGCTCTGATGGGCCACCAGCCCGGACACGAACGCGAGGATCAGCGGGGCATTCGGGAACTGCACGATCGGATACGACCGCGGGAAGCTCAGTTGCGTCAGGCGCCGGAACGCCCGCCACGCTGCGCCCGGGGCGTCCAGAACGGGGTGCCGGGAGGTCGTCATCAGTGGTCATGCCGGTGTGCGCACAGACGCGGGCCAGGCTCGTCGGCGCCGCGGGGAATGCTGGGTGTCCTCGGGGAAGGTCGCGCGGCGCAGGCCACGCAGCATCGCCCGGAAGACGTTGCTGTGTACCGGGTAGAGGAGGTACCAGTACGCCCGGCCGACGTATCCGGCCGGATCGAACACCGTCGTCTGGCGTATCCGCGAGCCGTCGTCGTCGGGCTCGACCTCGAACTCGAGCCATAGTCGTCCGGGAATCCTCATCTCGGCGGCCAGCACGAGCCGGCGCCCGGGCTCGAAGCGCTCGACCCGCCAAAAGTCGATTGCGTCGCCGACTCGGAGCTCGTGCGGATCGCGGCGGCCGCGCCGCAACCCAGTACCGCCGCGCAGTGTGTCCAGGAGCCCGCGCAGACTCCAGAACCAATCGAGCGCGTACCACCCGGTGTACCCGCCGATGCGCTGGATCGGCACAAATGCCTGATCCGCACGGCGCTTCACGCGCACCACGCGCGAGCTCACCATGCGACGCCCGAACGGAACACCGCCCCACCGCGACTTCGGTGTTGGCGCGAGCGCCTCTGACCAATGCGTCTCGGCGAACTCCCGATCTTCGCTTGCCAGGGTGCGCTCGATCGCTTCGGCGAGGCCGCGTGGCTCGATCGAGAAGGCCTCGCGCGCGATCGGACCGCGCACGACGGTCTCGTTACGGAGGCTGTCGACCATCGCGCTCGCGATCCGTCCGTACGTCGGCGTCAGCACGCCGAGCAAGAGACGGGAGGCGCGCGCCGTGACCAGCGGCATCCGGATCATCCGCCTACGCAGATTCCGCTGACGGGCGTACTCGCGCATCACGTCCGCGTAGCTCACTCGGTCGCCGCCGCCGATCTCGAATACCGCGCTCGTCGTGGACTCCAATACATTGGCAGCGACGAGATAGTCGATCACGTCCTCAATCGCGATCGGCTGTGCGGCGGTTTCGACCCAGCTCGGCGCCGGAATCGCCGGCAGACGGTCGACCACCGCGCGGACCGTCTCGAATGACGCGCTGCCCGAGCCGATCACGATCGATGCCCGCAGCTCGATCGTCACGATCCCGGACGCGTGCAGGATCCGGCCGACCTCATGCCGACTGGCCAGGTGCTCCGATAGATCATCGCCGGATCCGAGGCCGCCGAGATAGATGATCCGGGCCACACCGGCGTCTCGAGCGGCGCCGGCGAAGTTGGCGGCGGCGAGACGGTCAAGCTCCTTGAAGTCGCCCGATGCGCCCATCGAGTGCACGAGGTAGTAGGCGGTGTGCACGCCACGCATCGCGACGGTGAGCGACTCAGAGTCGAGCAGGTCACCCGCCACGATCTCGGCCCGCGCCGCGATCTCGCCGGCCAGCGCCTCAGGCCGACGAGTCAGGCAACGCAGATGCCGGTCTGCGTCTTGGAGGCGATGCAGCAGGCGGCCACCGATGTAACCGGTCGCGCCCGTGAGAAGGATGGTCTTGTGTGGATCTGGCGTCACGATGAGGGGCCCGCTTGATGTCTGTCGCAAAATACATACTACTACCCTGCGTCGTAGGTCGACTTCGGAGCTCACGCGAGGACGCCGCGGACCTCGTGCAAGTCAACCGTCGCGCCCGCGTCCATCGCGGTTGGCGCGCGCTCGACGCGGGTCACCGCGGCGCTAACTCATGGCAGCAGCGTCGACCCGGCCAGCAGCAGGGTGTCGAGTCCCCTCGTAAGCCCGACCAGCCCGGGAACCTCGCGCGCTGCGATGAGCGTGCCTGCGACGTATGGCTCGGGGGTCGCGCCAGCGTCGTGCCGGATGGTGAGGCGCTCGTCGGGCAGGCCAAAGACCACTTCCGTGGAGACGACGAAGCTCGGCACGCGGACGGAGTGGACCTGCGTGCCGCCGACGGTGGCGCCGCGTGCCTCCTGCGGACCGTGGAGGTCCTCGATCGGGTATCCGAGCTCGGGCCGACGAACCTCCCCAAGGCGCTCGGCGAGCTCGCGTGCGGTGCCCGAGGGAACATCGGGCTTGGCGGCGCTTGCATAGTCGATCACCTCCCACCGCTGAAGATGACGCGCCGCCAGTAGCGCTCCCGCCTGGCACATAGCGGCGGTGAGCGAGAAGTTGCCCGCCGCTACGACTCCTACCGAACGCCCGCGCGCCGCCAAGTCGATCTCGGCGAAGTCGGCCGCCGTGAGTCCCGAGGTGCCGATCACCACGGCCACCCCGGCTTCGATCGCCGCGAACACGTTGGTCTTGACGGCCGTCGCCGACGTGTAGTCGATCAGCACGTCGATACACGACCCGCCTCAGGGTTGACGAATGAACCTCCGCATTCACGCCGCTACTACCGACGACCGGACCACCGCTGTCCACGCAAAAGCGAGCGTGTCCGTCGCTACTGACCAGGCGCCCGTAAGGGACGATCTCCGAGCGCAATCGACGACCTTGTCCGCGCTTCCGCCTGTCTGTGGAAGCGAGCGCGAGGTGACCGGAGGACGCCACCGGCGTGTCGGCGGCCCTCGGCAGGGACGTGACGCGCGGACCGGTCAGCGGCTACGCACGATGCCAGCGAGTCGTCTTCTCGGCCGGCGGTCTCATTCGTCGAGGTATTCACGACAGCTCTGTCCCCTCCGCGCCGGTCCGTTCGTCGTATCGACGACAAGCTTGCTCGACCGCCCCGGTCGAGCACCGACGAGAGAGGCAGCCGACATGACCGAGCACTCCACCATCGAGCAGGACCACGCGATCGCCGAGGTCCGTGCCGTGTTCACCGAGCTCTACGCCGCCTGGGCCGACAACGACGCCGATGCGTTCGCCGCGATCTACCGCGACGACGCGACGGTCGTCATGCCCGGGGTGCGCCACCTCGGCAAGTCCGCGATCCGCGACTCAATGGCCGCCGGCTTCCAGGGCCCGTTGAAGGGCTCCAAGGCGGTCGATGAGCCGGTGGACTTCCGCATCGTCGGCGACGACACTGCGATCGTCATCAGCAAAGCTGGGATCCTGATGGCCGAAGAGA
>JAOPZQ010000537.1 GCA_025964075.1 Solirubrobacterales bacterium
AAGCCGGCCGCTGACCCCCGGGACCCGCCCCGCCGCCTCCGTCGCCGCGCGCAGGCGCGCCGCCAGCTCCGGAGTGAGCTGCCCGTCCTCGAGCCGCCAGCCCCAGTTGCCGCCCTCGCGGCCGGGCACGTTCATCCGCGCCTCGCTGCCCAGGCCGAGGACGTCCTGCGCCTGGGCGATCGCCGTCTCGGCGCGCGAGGCGAGCGCGAGCCGGATCAGGGCCCACCACGGCTCGGGCTCCTCGATCCCGTAGCGGGCGAGCACGCGCTCGGCTTCGGCCCGCTGGTCGGGCGCCGCGGCGTCCCACCAACCGCGCAGCGTGTCGTGGTCGTGCGTGCCGGTGTAGACGACGCGGCGCACGTGATGGTTCTCCATCCGGTGCGGGCTGTGGCGGTCGGCGCCGTCGAACCCGAAGACGATCACCACCATCCCCGGCAGGCCGAGCTCGTCGCGCAGCCGCTCGACCGCCGGCGTGATCACCCCGAGGTCCTCGGCGACGAGCGGCAGGGCGCCGAGGGCGCCGCGCATCGCGTCGAACACCGGGCGCCCCGGGCCGCGGCGCCAGCGCCCCGACCGCGCGTCGGGCGCGTCCTCGGGAATCGCCCAGCAGGCGACGAAGCCGCGGAAGTGGTCGATCCGGGCGAGCTCGAAGAGCTCGAAGGTCCGGCGCGCCCGTTCGACCCACCAGCGGTAGCGCCGCCGGTGCAGGGCGGGCCAGTCGTACAGGGGATTCCCCCAGTGCTGGCCCAGGTCCGTGAACGCGTCCGGCGGCGCGCCCGCCACCCAACCGGAGAGGAACAGCTCCGGATGCGCGACGTGGTCCGCCGAGCCCGGCGCCACGTAGATCGGCACGTCGCCGAACACCCGGACGCCCCGCTCGCGGGCATACGTCGTCAACGCGCTCCACTCGCGCGCGAAGCGCACCTGGTCCTCGACCGCGCCGGGCCCCGCGTACTCGGCCCAGTCCTCGATCCACGCCGCGTGGCGCTCCCGGAACGCCCGCAGCTCGGACGGCTCGACCGGCGCGTCCGGATCGGCGAGGAGCGCCGGCGAGCAGGCGAACGCCGACGCCGCCTTGTACGGCGACCGGTACTCGTCGGGCGGCCCCAGGGGCAGGACCTGCCACCAGGTCTGGCCCGCCGCGGCCAGCCAGTCGACGAACGCGTACGCCGCGGCGCCGAGGCGGCCTTCGGGAAGCGACGTCGGGTGGAGGAGAAGGCCGGCCGAGCGCATCGTGGGTATACCACTCTGCCAATGCCCGGCCCCGACGCGTCCGCACCCCCTCCCCGGATCCAGATCCAGCGCCCCTCGCCCCTCGTGGACTGCGGGCGCTACGCCGCGAAGGCCTGCGTCGGCGACGCCGTGCCGGTAGAGGCCGACATCTTCCGCGACGGGCACGACGTGCTTCGGGCGATCGTGCGGTGGCGCCGGGCCGGCGAGCGCCGCTGGCGCGAGGCGCCGATGGTCCGGACCGACGCGCACCTCGACGGCGACCGCTGGGCGGGCGAGATCGCCGTCGACGCGTGCGGTCGCCACGAGGTGACGATCGAGGCCTGGACCGATCGCTTCGCGTCCTGGCACGACGAGGTCCGCCGCAAGGTCGCGGCCGACCAGCCCGACCTCGCGGGCGAGCTCTCGGAGGGCGCGGTGCTCCTCGAGGCCGCGCGCGAGCGCGCGAGCGGCGAGGACGCCGCGCTGATCGCGCACGCCCTGCGCGCGCTGACCGACGCCGAGGTGCCGCAACAGGCCAAGCTCGACGCCGTGCTCGGCGCCGAGCTGCTCGCCGCGGTCGAGCGCCACCCCGACCGCCAGCACCTGACCCGGCTCGCGGCGCCGCTGCCGCTGGACGTCGAGCGCCCGCGGGCGAGGTTCGGCGCGTGGTACGAGCTGTTCCCCCGATCGTGGGGCGGCTTCAAGGGCGTCGAGAAGCACCTCGACCGCTTCGCCGAGCTCGGGTTCGACGTCCTCTACTTCCCGCCGATCCACCCGATCGGGCGCAGGAACCGCAAGGGGAAGAACAACGCGCTGAAGGCGGGGAGGAACGATCCGGGCTCGCCGTGGGCGATCGGCAACCGCGAGGAGGGCGGCCACGAGGCGATCCACCCCGAGCTCGGGACGTTCGAGGACTTCGACCGGCTCGTCGCCGCCGCCCGCGAGCGCGACATCGAGATCGCCCTCGACTTCGCGATCCAGTGCTCCGCCGACCACCCGTGGCTGACCGAGCACCCCGAGTGGTTCCAGCACCGCCCGGACGGCACGCTCAAGTACGCGGAGAACCCGCCCAAGCGCTACCAGGACATCTACAACGTGGACTGGGACTGCGAGGACTGGCCCGGGCTGTGGGACGCGCTGCTCGGGATCGTCCGCCACTGGGTCGCGCACGGGGTCAAGGTGTTCCGCGTCGACAACCCGCACACGAAGCCGTTCGGCTTCTGGGAGTGGCTGATCGCCGAGATCCACCGCGACGACCCGGACGTCGTCTTCCTCGCCGAGGCGTTCACGCGGCGGAAGGTGATGCAGGCGCTGGCGAAGCTCGGCTTCAGCCAGTCCTACACGTACTTCACGTGGAAGAACGGGCGCCACGAGCTCTCGGAGTACGTGTCGGAGCTCGCGAACACCGAGGAGCGCTTCTACTTTCGCCCCAACTTCTTCGCGAACACCCCGGACATCCTCACCAGCTACCTCGCGACCGGTGGCCAGCCCGCGTTCGAGGCGCGGCTCGTCCTCGCCGCGACGCTGTCGCCGTCCTACGGGATCTACTCGGGCTACGAGTCGAGCGAGAGCGTGCCGGTGCGCCCGGACTCGGAGGAGTACCTGAACTCCGAGAAGTACGAGGTCAAGCGCCGGAGGCTCGACGGCGCGCTGCTGCCGATGATCGCGCGCCTGAACGCCGTCCGCCGCGAGCATCCGGCGCTGCAGCGCGTCGAGGGCGTCACGTTCCTCGATACCCACAACGACGGGCTCGTCGCCTACGCCAAGCAGCAGGCGGGCGACACGGTCCTGTGCGTGGTCAACCTCGATCCGCACAACGCGAACGAGGGCGTGGCCGTCGTGCCGGCGCACCTCGGCCTCGCGCCGTCGTTCGCCGTCGAGGACGTCCTCGGCGGCGAGCGTTACGACTGGCGGATCGGCCCGAACTACGTGCGCCTCGCCCCCGGCGAGCGCCAGGCGCACGTGCTGGCCGTCGTCAGGTAGCTACCGCCGGTAGGTGCCAGACCCGCGCTCCCTGGGTAGCGTGCCCCTGGATGAGTGCCCCTGAGAGCGAGAACCCCGCGGCGCCGGGGCACTGGTTCGAAGCCGATCCGCTCTGGTTCAAGAAGGCGGTCTTCTACGAGGTCTACGTGCGCGGATTCTTCGACTCGAGCGGCGACGGGTCGGGCGATCTGCGCGGGTTGATGGAGAAGCTCGACTACATCCAGTGGCTCGGCGTCGACTGCGTGTGGCTCCTGCCGATGTACCCCTCGCCGCTGCGCGACGGCGGCTACGACATCTCGGACTTCTTCTCGGTCCACGCCGACTACGGGAAGGTCGAGGACTTCCGGCTGTTCGTCGAGGCCGCCCACCAGCGCGGCATCCGCGTGATCGCCGACCTCGTGATGAACCACACGTCCTCCGAACACCCGTGGTTCCAGGAGTCGCGCTCCTCGCCCGACAATCCCAAGGCCGACTGGTACGTGTGGTCGGACAACGACGACGGCTACCCGGACGCGCGCATCATCTTCGTCGACACGGAGAACTCGAACTGGTCCTGGGACCCGGCGCGCGAGGCGTACTACTGGCACCGGTTCTTCGCCCACCAGCCGGACCTCCACTCCGAGAACCCCGAGGTCCAGGACGCGATGATCGAGGTCCTGCGCTTCTGGCTCGACCTGGGGATCGACGGCTTCC
>JAOPZQ010000542.1 GCA_025964075.1 Solirubrobacterales bacterium
CTTCTTCGGCGGCGGCGGCGGCCCCGGCGGGTTCCCGGGTGGCGCTCAGAGCGGCGGCGCCGGCGGCGCGCAGAGCGGCGGCCCCTCCGCCCAGGGCGTCCCCAAGGGCGGCGGCTGAAACTGGACGGTGCGACGGGCGTAGGCGGGGCGCCCGCCGCACCGTACGGGTATCTCGCCAGGCGAGCCTGAGATCGGCGTCAACGCCGTCTATGGAGACGGTAAGAACGCGACCGGCGAGGGAGCGTCGACGAGCCCGGCGACGGGCAGGCGCAGGCACAGCCGCGCGCCGCCGCCCTCCGCCTCCTCGGCCCAGGCCTCGCCGCCGGAGGTCTCCGCGACCTGGCGGACGATCGCCAGCCCGAGGCCGGAGCCCGGCAGGCCCCGGGCGAGCGGCGCGCGAAAGAAGCGATCGAAGACGAACGGCAGGTCGTCGGGCGCGATTCCCGGCCCGTGGTCGCGAACATGGAGCTCGCCGTCGATCGCCGTGACCTCGATCGGCTCGTCCGGCGGCCCCCACTTGAGCGCGTTGTCGAGCAGGTTGCGCACCGCCCGCGCGACGCGGTCGGGAGCGCCGCGGACGAGGGAGGGCTGGAGCGTGCAGGCGAACCGCCGCTCGGGGGCGTGCCGCTCGGCCCGACCGACCTCGTCGGCCACGACGAGGTCGAGCCGCGCCTCCTGCTCGTCCTCGCCGCCGGACGCGCCGTCGTCCTCGCGCGCGAGGTCCATGAGGTCCCCCACGAGCACGGAGAGCTCTTCGATCTGGACGACCGACCGCGCGAGCATCGCCTGGCGCTCCTCCGCGGGCAGGGCGGCCCCGTCGCGGAGCAGCTCGAGGTTCGTGCGCAGGCTGGTGAGCGGCGTGCGGAGCTCGTGCGAGGCGTCCGCGACGAGCTGGCGCTGGGCCTGCTGGGAGCTCTCGAGCGCCGCGAGCATCGTGTTGAACGACGCGGCGAGGCGGCCGAGCTCGTCGCGCTCGTCGGCGGGGATGCGCGCCGACAGGTCGCGCGTCTGGGTCACGTGCTCGGCGGTCTCGGTCAGCCGCTGCACCGGCCGGGTCGCGTTCCGGCTGACGGCCCGGCCCAGGAGCGCGGCCAGGCCGATGCCGCCGAGACTGATCGCCAGCAGGATCCACCGCAGCCTCCCCAGGGTGTGATCCACCTCGGTCAGCGGCCGGAACGCCTGGACCGCCTCCCCGATTCCCACCTTCGCGGTGAACGCGCGCAGGTGGACGCCCTTGACGTTGGCGTCCGAGAAGCCGGCTCCGCCGCGACCGGCGGCGACCGCCTTGGCGAGCCCCGGGTTCGCGAGGACGACGGCGCCACGCAGATCCTTCTGGCTCACGCCGCGCCCGACGAACGGGAGCGGACGGAACCCATCCACCGGCGTGGTCGGCTTCCCGCTCGGCGTCACGATCGCGAGCCCGACCGAGGTCGGCGAGCCACCGACCGCCGGCGGCTGCAGCTGGAGCCGCTTGCCGAGGAGCCTCTTCAGTCGGGCGGACTCGGCCGGGTCGATCTTCTTGCGGTCGAAGTTGGCGACTCGCGTGGCGACGCCGATCGCACGGCCCGACTCCGCCTTCAGCGAGTGGTCGACCTCGCTGTAGAGCTGACCGCGGACGACGAACCAGACGACGATCGAGGCGACGACGACCGCGACCGCGACCGCGACCGTCGATGCGAGCGCGATGCGGCGGCGCAGCGTCATCGATCGCGCAGGACGTAGCCGACGCCGCGGACCGTATGGAGGAGCCGCGACTCGCCGTCGGCCTCCGTCTTGCGGCGCAGGTAGCCCATGTAGACGGCGAGCGAGTTCGACGACGCGCTCGCGTCGAAGCCCCAGATCGCCTCGAAGATCGCGGCGTGCGTCAGGACCTGACGCGGATGGCGCAGGAACAGCTCGAGCAGCGAGAACTCGGTGCGGGTGAGCTCGATCGGACGGGTGCCCCGGTGCACCTGCCGCGAGCGCTCGTCGAGCATCAGATCGGCGAAGCGCAACAGCGCGCCGTCGCCGTTCCGGGACGTGCGCCGCAGGAGCGCTCGCAGCCGCGCCCGCAGCTCCTCGAGCGCGAACGGCTTCACGAGGTAGTCGTCGGCTCCGGCGTCGAGCCCCGCCACGCGGTCCGTCACGTTGTCGCGCGCGGTGAGCATGAGGATCGGGGTGCGATCCCCGGCCCTCCGGCGCGCGTTGCAGACCTCGATGCCGTCGACCTCAGGCATCAGGACGTCGAGGACGACGGCGTCCGGGACGTCGCGCTCCCACACGCGCAGCCCCTCCGCGCCGTCACCGGCGAGCAGCACGTCGTGCCCGTCCAACCGCAGCACTCGAGCCAGGGCGTCACGGAGGTCGGGCTCGTCATCGACCACCAGGATCCGCATCCAGCCCCGGATGGTCGCCTCGTAACCTGAGCGTGAGCTAAGAACGATCAGCCGGTACCGATCCGGGCCCGCAGCTGGCGAAGCTCGCGCTCGGCCGCCGCGGCGGCGCGCTCGGCGTCCTTGGAGGCGTCGTGCGCCGCCGCCGCCTCGGACTCGGTGCGC
>JAOPZQ010000583.1 GCA_025964075.1 Solirubrobacterales bacterium
CCCGACCAGGGGACCTACAGCCTGCACCTGCGCACCCCGCACCTCGGCGGCTGCGCGGCCTCGGGCCCCACCTACCAGCGCTTCGGCCCGCCGCTGCGCGAGGTGGCGCTGACGTTCGACGACGGGCCGGGCGTGAGCACGCCGGCGATGCTCACGGCGCTCGAGAAGGCCCACGTGCAGGCGACGTTCTTCGTCGTCGGAGTGCACATCGCCGGCCACGAGACGCTGCTGCAGCGCGAGCTCGCCGACGGCGACGTGATCGGCGACCACACGTTCAACCACCTCGACCTTACGAAGAGCCCCGGCGCGGCGCCGAGCCAGATCGGCGAGACCGCGAGCGCGATCCGGAAGGCCACGGGCGGCTACACCCCGTGCCTGTTCCGCGCGCCCTACGGCGCCGTCGACGACTCGCTGTTCTCGATCGTCCGCGGTCTCGGGATGACGACGATCGGGTGGGACGACGACCCGCGGGACTGGTCTCTGCCGGGGACCGGCGCGATCGTCTCGCGCGTCCTCGACACCGTCACGCCGGGGGCGATCGTGATCATGCACGACGGGGGCGGCCCGCGCGAGCAGACCGTAGCGGCGATCCCACGGATCGTCGCGGGCCTGCGCCAGCGCGGCTACAAGCTCGTGACCGTGCCGGAGCTGCTCGGGTATCCCCCGACATACCGCTGAGCGGCGGCGGGTAGGCTGAGCGGGGTGGACTCCCTCAGGGGACAGCTGCTGATCGCCGCCCCGGTCCTAGCCGACTTCTTCCGCCGCACCGTCGTGCTCGTCGTCGAGCACAGCGAGGAGGGGGCGATGGGCGTCGTCCTCAACCGGCCCTCCGAGGTCGAGGTCTCCGACGCCGTTCCGCCGCTCGCGGAGCTCGTCGACCCCGGCGAGGTCGTCTGGGTCGGCGGTCCGGTGTCGCCGAACTCCGCGGTCGTGCTCGCGGAGTTCGAGGACGCCGCCGAGGCGGCGACCCTCGTCGTCGGCGACGTCGGGGTCCTCGCGCTCGACGACGACCTGGAGGGCGCGGCGCCGCGGCGCCGGACGCGGATCTTCGCCGGCTACGCGGGCTGGGCACCCGGGCAGCTCGAGGGCGAGCTCGAACACGAGGGCTGGATCGTCGAGCCGGCGGTCCCCGAGGACGCGTTCTGCGAGGAGGAGCTCGACCTCTGGAGCTCCGTCCTCGCCCGCAAGGGCGGCACCTACGCTCTGCTCGCGCGGATGCCGACGGACCCGTCGGTCAACTAGGGTGCCCGCCTCGATGGAGCTGCGCGAGCGCGTCGCCGAGAACCCGCACTGGTACCACACGATCGAGCTGGCCCCGGGCGTCGTCACGCCCGGGCACATCGACCTGCGCGCGGTCGCCTCGCGGATCCTCCCCGAGCGGCTGGAGGGCCGGGCGCTCGACGTCGGGACGTTCGACGGGTTCTGGGCCTTCGAGCTCGAGCGCCGCGGCGCCGACACGGTCGCGATCGACCTCGACGACCCCAACGAAGCCGAGTTCCCGCCGAACAACCGCGCCGCGCTCGAGGTTCGCACGCGCGAGCTCGGCGTCGAGCTCGGCCGCGGCTTCCGGATCGCGCGCGAGGCGCTGGGCTCGCGCGTGGAGCGCGTGTCCTGCGACGTTCGGGAGCTCACGCCCGAGGCGATCGGCGGCCCCGTCGACTTCGCGTTCATCGGCGCGCTCCTCATCCACCTGCGCGATCCCGTCGCGGCGCTCGAGAACATCCGCGGCGCCCTCCCGCCCGGCGGCCGGCTGCACATGCTCGAGCCGATCCACGTCGGGCTCACCGTGCGCCATCCGCGCAGCCCGGTGGCCGCCTTCAGTCCACTGCGCAGCGAGTTCAACTGGTGGTTCGCGAATCTCGCCACGGTCCGCGCCTGGATCGTCACCGCCGGCTTCGCCGACGTCCGGCGGCTGGCCGTCGTGCGGCCGCCGGCGGGGACGGGGATGCAGGGCGTGACCTACGCGGCGTTCTCGGCGCGCGCGTAGCTCCCTGGACGCCGCCCCAGCCGTAGGCGGTGGTTCCCCGTCGCACGCGGGTCTCACTTTGGTCTCGACTTGCTGGACTTCGGCCGATCGGCGGGGTTACGTTCGCCGCAGCAATCGGACGGCGACGAGATAGGGGTTGGCGATGGGCCTGTTCAAGAAGATGCGCGAGCTCGGCGGCGGGGTCTCCAAGGACCTCATGCAGAACGGCCTGCTCGGCCGCGGCATCATCACGGACATCCAGCAGACGAACGTGAGCACGGGGGTGGACTTCGATCCGAGCCACGTCTGCGTCTTCACGATGGAGGTCGCGCTCGACAACGTGCCGCGCTACACGGCGACGTGCCGCCAGTCCGTGAAGGCGACGATCCTGCCCCAGCTCGCCTCGCCGGGGACGACGGTCGCCGTCCGCGTCAACCCGACCGACCACTCCGAGGTCGCGATCGACCTGGGCCAGGCTCCACCCGAGGTCACGCTCTCCGAGCAGGACGGCAAGGTCGGCTCCGCCGCGCAGATCCTCGAGGAGGGCGTGCCCTGCCACGCCGTCATCGTCCAGAGCCAGCCGCTGGGGATGAAGAACAAGGCGGGCGTCGACATGCACGCGTTCATGCTCACGATCATGCGCGAGGGCAGGCCGCCCTACCAGGTGCAGGTCGGCATGCCGGTGCCCCCGGACGCCGTGCCCCTGATCTACCCGGGGAACAAGGTGCCGGCCAAGTGCCTCGCCGACGGCCAGGACCACGACGTGGTCATCGACTGGCAGGCGGCGCTGACCGAGGCCACGGCGACGGGGTAGCGGACGGGTGCAGTAGCGGCACGGCGCCGTGCCAGCCGCTGCGCAGGACGTCGAGCAGCGAGGGCGGCGTGATCACGGTGGCGTCTGCATGCGCCGGGCGCGGCGTCCGGGTTACATAACCCGCGGGTGTCCATCGGAGGAGTTGGGCGCCCAGGACCAGGTGGGGCGCGCCGTCGTCGTGGAGGACGAACGCGCCGTCGGGGAGCTCCTCGAGCGGCGCTCGGTGATGACGCTGCTCGTGCGTCTCCGGAGCGAGGCGCTCGTCGTGGAGCTGAGCGTCGATCGCGTCGGCTCCGCTCGGCCCGGGGTGCAGATCCCGCCAGATGTCCGTCAGCCGGTTGTAGTCCGCGCGGCGGCACAGCGCGCACGGACGGTGGCCGGCGGCGAACGCCGTCGCCTCGTCGAGGAAGAACAGCTCGGTGAACCGCCCGGGCTGCATCAGCGGACCCCGCTGCCAGCCGCGGAACCTCAGCCGGCACGCGATCCACCGCTTGCCGTCGTGGTGTCGGCGAACCCGTCCGGCATCGTCGTGCAGGCAGCCCCGATTGGCGTAGACGAGTCCACGCGCGGGATCGGCGATCAGCTCGCCGAGCGGGGTGACCCGGTTCTGGAGCGGCATCCGCGCCACCTTAGACGCCGGTGTCAACGCCCGATAATGGTGGTTATGTGAACCCATGACGCGAGGGGCCGCCAGCTCGCCGCGGCGGGCGTCGTGAAGCCTCGCCGCTCACGCGCGGAGCCCGCCCGTCGTCAGGTCGATGACGGCCGCCGTGGCCCGCTCGGCCGACCAGCGGTGCTCGCGGACGAGGTGCAGGTACGTGTAGGTCACCTGCGTGTAGAGCACGGTCGCCGCCTCGGCCGGGTCGGCGAACGTGCGGAGCGAGCCGTCGAGTGCGCCGTCGCGCAGCAGGCGCACGAGCGGTGCGACGAACTCCGAGCGGGTCAGCGACTCGGCGCCGTCGTCGTGGTAGATCGCGTTCAGGGCGGCGTCGTCCATGCCCGCGAGCAGGTCGGCGCGGGCGTCCGTGATCGCGCACACGGCCTCGAGCGCCCGGGTCAGCCGGATGCGGGCGTCGCCTTCGCTGGCGAGGATCGGCAGCAGCAACTCCCGTTCCTCGCGTACGAGCTCGTCGCGGAGCGCCGCGACGATGGCCGCCCGCGTCTCGCCGCGCCGGTACAGCGTGACGCGCGTGATGCCCGCCTCGGTGGCGATGTCGGCCATCGACGCGCCGGCGAGCTCGCCGCGCTCGGCGAGCCGGCGCGCCGCCGAGAGCACGGCGTGTGACACGAGTGTATCTGCCATGTTACATACTGTATCATGGGCCGATGAGCGTCAAGGGATCGGCCGTGTTCACCGCATTGTCGGTGATCTGGGGCTGCACGTACCTGTTCATCAAGGTCGCCGTCGACGGCGGCGTGCCGCCGGCGGGAGTCGCCTTCCTCCGGGTAGGGCTCGGCGCCGCGATCCTGGTGACGGTCTCGCCGCGCTGCCGACGGCTGGCGCCGCTGCGCGGCCGGTGGCGCGCGCTGACCGTGTTCGCGATGGTGGACATCGCGGTGCCGTTCCTGGTCGTCGCCCTCGTCGAGCGCCACGTCACGTCGTCGCTCGCGGCGGTCGCCATCGCCGCGAGCCCGCTCATCCTCGCCGCTCTCGCCTTCGGCTACGACCGCGGCGACCGTCCCACGGTCCGGCGCGCCGCCGGCCTGGTGCTGGGCTTCGGCGGCGTCGCCGTGCTCGTGGGCTTCGACGGCGTGGACCATCCGTGGGCGTCGCTCGGCCTGCTGGCCGCCGCCGCCGGCTACGCGGTCGGGCCGCTCGTGCTGAAGCGCCGGCTCCTCGGCGTCGACACGACCCTCGTCATGGGCGCGGCGCTCGGGATCTCCGCCGCGGCGCTCGCCCCCGCCGCGGTGGTGACGGCCCCGGGCACGATGCCGTCGCCGGCCGCGCTCGCGGCGATCCTCGCGATGGGGATCCTGTGCACGGCCGCGGCATACGTGCTGTACGGGCTGCTGATCCGCGAGGTCGGCCCGGGCCGGGCGATCGTCGTCACCTACCTCAACCCGCTCGTGGCCGTCGCGATCGCGATCCCGCTCTTAGGAGAGCGCCCCGGCCTCGGACTCGTCCTCGGGATGCTGCTGATCCTCCCGGGTTCGTGGCTGGCCACCTCCGAACGGAGCGGCAGGAGAGCGCCGTCTCCTCCGCGAAGCTGACCGCCGTGGCCTACGTCTATCTCCTGCGCTGCGGCGACGACAGCCTGTACTGCGGCTGGACGACCGACCTCGAGCGGCGCCTCGCCGCCCACCGGTCCGGCGCCGCCAGCCGCTACACCCGCAGCCGCCGTCCCGTCGACCTGGTGTTCGTGAGCCCCGCGGCGGACCGTTCCGCCGCGCTCCGCGAGGAGGCCCGGATCAAGCGGCTCCCGCGCGCGGCGAAGCTGCGGCTGATCGGTTCAGGGGATCACGTCGATCTGCGCGCGGATGCCGGGCGCGGCGGCCAGGCGCGCGTCCAGCGTCAACAGCGGTAGATCGACGCGCTCCGCGAGCGCGACGTAGAGGCCGTCGTAGAACGAGAGGCTCCCGCGAAGGGCCCACGCTCGGTCGAGCAGGCCGAGATGACCGACACGCTGGATCGGCAACGCCGCGAGGTCGGCGAGAGCGTCTTCGGCAAGTGCGGCGGTGAGCTCGCCTGTGAGCACCGCCCGCCGCAGCACGTGGCCCACCTCGGCGTCGACGAGGTGTGGTGCCCAGAGCGCGGGGCCGGCGATGATCCGACTGCGGGCCGCCTCGGCGTGTTCGCCGCCCCCGATGTACTCGACGACCACGGAGGCGTCGAGGACCGGCATCAGGCTTCTCGAACCTCTCGCAACGCCGAGAGCACGGTCGCGCTACGTAGCCCGGTTCGGCCGCGAGAAGCGACCCGCGCGTCGATCTCCTCGACGCTCGGCCGAGCGGCGGCTTCCTCGAGGTCGCGCTTGATGTAGTCAGACAGCGACAGACCGGCGGCCGCTGCGCGCACCTTGAGCGTCCGATGGACGTCGTCGGGAACATTGCGCACCTGAATCATCTTGGACATGTGCCTCACACTATCACGTGTGCGCCACATGAACGGTCGACGGTCCCGGCTTGCGAATATCTCGGCATGCCCGCCCTCCCCACCGCCCCCGTCGCCGCCGGCTCGCTGATCGCCGGCTACCTCGTCGCCCGCGAGACCGGGGTCCGGCCGCTGGGGGGCGTCGTCCTCGCCCTCGGCGCCGCGTGGTGTGCCCGGGCGTGGCTCCGGGACGGGGGCCGCGGCACCGCGGGGGCGCTGCTCGCGCTCTACCTCGTGGCCTTCGCCGGCTCGCACGTGCTCGCGAAGCGCATCGGCCCGTGGCCGGCGGTGCTCGCGGTCGCCGCCGCCACCGGCGGGGCCGCCTACATCGCCGTCGATCGGCGCCGCCCCGTCTATTAGCGCGTGTCGCGGGCCGAGGCGGCGACGAGGATCAGCTCCACGCACGCCGCAAGCGGAAGCGCGGTCGAGTCGAGCGTCAGGTGGTAGTGGCGGCAGTCCCGTGCGTCGGCTCCGTAGTAGTGACGGACGTAGGCCTCGCGCGCGCGGTCGGTCCGCTCGAGCCGCCGGCGGGCCTCGTCGGCGCCGATGCCCTCGATGCGCATCGCCTGCGCGATGCGGCGCTCGGCGGGGCCGCCGAGCCGCACGTGGAGCGCGCGGTCGTCGTCGGAGAGGATGAACGCCGCCGCGCGGCCGAGGATGACCCCCTTGCCCGCCGCGGCGTGCCAGCGGATCGTGTCCTCGGTCGCGTCGACGTAGGAGCGCTCGGAGGGCCCCGGCATCGGCTCCGGGGACGGGGCGCCGCCCATCGCCCCGGCGGCGGGCGCGAAGCGGCCGACCCAGCGCTCGAGCAGCGGGGCGAGGGACTCGTCGCGCTTCATCACCGCCTCGACCGGCACGTCGAGCTGCTCGGCGACGGTCACCGGGATCGCGCGGTCGACGAAAGGCACGCCGAGCCGGCGAGCAAGCTCTGGACCGACCTCGCTCCCGCCGGCGCCGTACGCGGCGGAGAGGGTGACGAGGGTCATGCCGCGACATCTTCCCCGTTACCGTGGCGGCATGCCCCGAATGAGCGCCGGACTCCTTCTCTACCGCCACGGCGACGAGGGTCCGGAGGTGCTGCTGGTGCATCCGGGCGGGCCGTTCTGGGCCCGCAAGGACGCGGGCGCCTGGTCGGTCCCGAAGGGTGAAGTGGACGAGGGCGAGGACCCGGAGGCGGCCGCGCGCCGCGAGCTCGCGGAGGAGCTCGGGAGCGCGCCGCCGCTCGGCGAGCTGATCGATCTCGGCGAGGTGCGCCAGCAGGGCGGCAAGGTGGTCCGTGCGTGGGCCGCGGAGGCGGTCTTCGATCCGGCGACCCTGCGCAGCAACGCTTTCGAGCTCGAGTGGCCGCCGCGATCGGGCCGTAGCCAGGAGTTCCCCGAGGTCGACCGCGCCGAGTGGTTCCGGCCCGACGAGGCCCGCACGAAGATCAATCCCGCGCAAATTGCCTTCGTCGACCGCTTGCTCGCGCAACTTCGCTAGCCTGATCCGTCCGGCGGATTGCCCACTTGGTCAGGGCGCCTTCGGGCGCCCAGCCGGGTAACGCGCCGGCCGCAAGGCCGGCGGCCTGCCTCGGTGACCGAGAGTGTCTAGCCGCCCAGGCATCGACACACAAGTCCTGGGACGTAAGTAGTAAACGGCGATCCATGACCGGGCGGTAACGGGCGGGCCAATAGGCCCGCCCGTCCGCGCTTCATACTCCGGTGCGGTGCGCCCCGTCGTCGTCCTGGTTGTGCTGATGGCGCTCGGAGGCTCCGCCTACGCGCACGGCCTCGCCTCGCATCGGCGCTGCTTCGGCGCCGCCTCGCGCGACCCCGCGCACCCCTGCCACAATCCGCGGCTGGACCGGTCGGTCTTCCCCACGCCGAGCGAGGCGCAGATCACGCCCAACGCCGCGTGCCGGCCGTCGACGATCCACCCGATCGAGGTCTGCGCCTTCGGCGAGCGGCGGCGAACGGCGAAGGCCGCCGTCGTCCTCCTCGGCGACAGCCACGCCGAGCACTGGCGCGCCGCCGTCGAGGTCGTCGCGCGCGCGCAGGGCTGGCGGGGCCTGTCGATCACGCACGCGAGCTGCCCGTTCTCCGCGGCCGTGCGGGTACTCGGTCGCCGGGCCAGTCGCGGATGCGTCCGCTGGAAGGGCCACGTGCGGCAGTGGTTCGTCGACCACCCGGCTGTGCGCACCGTGTTCGTCTCCGAGACCTCCGGCGGCCGCGGCGTGAGGTCCCGCGGCGGGCGGAGCGTGTTCGCCACCGCGGTCCGCGGCTACCGCCGGGCGTGGACGTCGCTGCCCCGGTCGGTCGAGCACATCGTGGTGATCCGCGACACGCCGAAGTCCGCGACCCAGACGCTCACCTGCGTCGCCGCCGCGATTCGCAACCGCGCGCGGGCCGGCGACCTGTGCGCGCTGCCCCGCGGCCGCTACCTCGATCGCGATCCCGCCGCGGTCGCCGCCGCCCGCTACCGCCGGGACCGGGCGCAGTCCATCGACTTGACGCCGTTCTTCTGCGGCACGCAGCGCTGCTACCCGGTCGTCGGCGGAGCGCTCGTCTACAAGGACACGACCCACATCACCCGGGCCTTCGCCGGGACCCTCGGGCCCTACCTCCTGGCGAAGGTGAAGAAGCTCATGCGCCGCTGGTGACTCCCGTCGCTACGGCGCGAACTGATGCGCGGCGCGGAGGAGCGTCGCGTACGCCGGCCGCACCGTGCCGTCGGGGCGCGTGAGGCCGGCGTCGAACCCGTCGCACCCGTTGCCGCGCCACGAGTACACGTAGAGGCGGTCGAGGCTCGCGCGGTAATGGCGGGCGAGCGCCAGCAGCCACGTGGTCCGCGACGCCGCCCGGCGCTCGTTGCACGGGAACTGACCGGTGTTGACGAGGCCGCCGGTCTCGGTCCACCACATCCGGACGCGCCGATTCCAGCGGCGCGCCTCGGCGAGGATGCCGCCGGTCCCGGTGCGGCGCTGGCGGTTCACGTCCTCGTAGTTGTGGATGCCGACGATGGCCGCCCGGCGCCGGTTGACCGGCCCGAGCGCGCGGTAGAACGCGGCGACGTACCGGGGCGCCGAGGTCGTGTCGAGCACGTCGAGCGCGACGATGCGGCAGCCGGGGCACATCCCCCGCAGCGCGACGAAGAACTGCGCCGCCCGGCGCGGCGAGCGGTAGGTGGGCTCGGAGATGTGGTTCTCCTCGTTCCACACGCCCCAGTCCACGACGCCGCGGGCGCGGTAGCGGTCGACGAGGAAGCCGACGTAGCGCCGGTACGCGGCGACGCTCGGCAGGCGGGCCACCCCGTGCGTGTAGTCGTTGGTCGAGATGTGCATGAGCACCTGCACGCCCGCGTCGCGAGCGGCGTCGACGTAGGCGTCGGCGGCCGCGAGACTCGCCGGGCGCCGCTTGGCGTCCCACGGGACGAAGTACCGGGCCATGTGCGCCCCGAGCGCGGTGAACGCGGGCTGGGTGAACATCGCGGGCGACTCGTCGCCGACGCCGATCCGGATCGCCGCGCCGGCCGGTGCGGCGAGCACCAGGACGGCGAGGATGGAGAGCAGGAGCGCGCGCATGCCCCGGTGAGAACGTCCGGAGGGCACCGAGGTTGCGCTCGCGGTGGGTTAGGTTGCCGGACCATGCCCGACTTCACGATCGCCCCCGTCGGCGCCGCCGACCTCGACGACCTGCTCCCGCTGATGCGCGCCTACTGCGACTTCTACGAGGTCGCGCCCTCCGGCGAGGCCCTGCTTGCGCTCTCCCGCGCCCTGATCGCGGATCCGCAGAACGAGGGCGTCCAGCTCCTCGGTCGCGACGGCGACGGCGCCGCGCGGGGCTTCGCGACGATCTTCTGGAGCTGGTCGACCACGCGGGCGTGCCGGATCGGCGTCATGAACGACCTGTTCGTGGCGCCCGAGGCGCGCGGCGGCGGCCTGGCCGAAGCGCTCATCCGGGCGTGCGCGAGCCGCGCCGGCAAGCACGGCGCGCCGCTCCTCGAGTGGCAGACGGCGCCCGACAACCACCGTGCCCAGGCCGTCTACGACCGGGTCGGCGGGACGCGCTCTCAGTGGGTCGAGTACGAGCTCGACACCTCGAGCTCGTAGGGGAAGTCCGTCAGCACCTCGGCGCCGTCCTCGGTGACGAGGACGAGGTCCTCGATGCGGCATCCGCCGTACCCGTGGCGGTAGAGGCCGGGCTCCAGGGCGACGACCTCGCCGGCCCGCAGCGGATCGGAGCCCGTGCGCCCGAGGGAGGGCTCCTCGTGCACCTCGAGCCCGACGCCGTGGCCGAGGCCGTGGAAGAACCCGTCGCGCAGGACCTCGCCGGGCTTCTTCGAGAGCTGGGTCGGATGGCCGTGCTCCTCGAAGAGGTCGCAGACGAGCTTGAAGAGCTCGAAGCCGGTGACGCCCGGCCGCGTCGCGGCCACGGCCCGTTCGAGCGCCTCGCGCGACAGCGCGTACCACTCGCGCAACTCGGGGCCGGGATCGCCGACGACGAAGCTCCGCGTCATGTCGCTGAAGCACCCGGTGGCGCGGTCGGCCGGCCAGAGGTCGATGACGATCGGCTCGCCGGGCGCGATCGGCCCCGAGCCCATGTGGTGCCCGACCGCGGTCTGCGGGCCGTGCGAGGCGAGGACCTCGTCGACGGCGGCCCCGTGGGCGGCGAACGCCGCTTCGATGTCGACCTTCAGGCGCTCGCTGGTGAGCGGCTGGCCGTCGAGGAGGACGACGCCGTCCGCGGGCTCGGCCGCGCGCAGCAGCTCGACCGCGGCGCGCATCCCGGCCTCGGCGGCGCGCTGCGCCCGGCGGATGCCGGCGAGCTCGGCCGCGTTCTTCACGAGGCGCCGCTCGACGAACGCCTGCCGGTCGACCTCGACCTCGATGCCGGCGCCGCGCAGGTAGTCCGCGACGTCGAGGGGGAAGCCGGGCGGCACCGCGGCGCGCGCGATCTCCAGCCGCCGGCAGGCGATCAGCGCGACCTCGAGCTGGACCTCGTGCCGCGACAGGCCCGAGCCGAGCAGCTCGTCCTGACCGAGCTCCTCCGGCGTCAGCACCTCGAGCCCGGGCGCCGCGGCCCGCGCGCCGTCGGCGTCGAGCTGGCTCAGCACCGCGTAGCGGCGGCCGTCGCGCTCGGCGTAGAGGAACGGATCCACGATGCCGGTCGGGATCTCGTGACGGAGCTCGGGAGACCGAGCGGTGTCGGCGAACATCAGGACATCGTCGGGCATGGCGGCCACCATAGCTGGCACTAGACTTGCGCCATGGCCAAGGCGAAGCCGCGCCCCATGCGCATCGAACAGAAGAGCCAGCTCGCCGCGATGCAGCGGCTCGAGTCGCGCAGCGACGAGGAGCTGGAGTCGGAGACGAAGTTCAAGGCCGCCGCGCTGGCGATCCTCGGCGCTCGTGCCGCCGAGAAGTACGACGCGAAGGCCGCCCGCGCCTACTTCCAGAAGGCGATCGCCGCCGCTCGTCCCCAGGAGCGCCTCCAGCTCCGCCGCATGGCCGACGCCTCCCTCGCGCTCGCCGAGCGCCGTGCCGACGACCTCAGGGACGCCGTCACCCGGCTCGGGCAGGAGCCGCCGAGCGGCCGCCAGCTCTTCGCCCTGCGCTTCATGGGCCTGATCGCGCCGCCGCCCGGAGCCAACATCCTGCTGAAGGCGCGAGGGGTGCTGCTCATCCTGGCGCTGGTCATCCTCGTGCTGGCGATCGGGTTCGGCATCGTCGAGCTGATCGCGCTGCCGTTCGGCGGCATGGCGATCGGCGGGGCCATCGTGCTCGGCTTCATCGTCGCGGTCGTCGCGATCGCGGTGCTCGCGATGTGGGGACGCCGGCGCCAGGCGAAAGCACGCGCGCAGCGCGCCGCTACCTGATCCGGATCGAGTCGATCACGACCGGTTGGACCGGCGCGCCGTCGCCCGGCGGGCTCGTCGGCTCGCCGCCGATCCGCTGCACCACGTCCTGCCCCGAGACCACCCTCCCGACGAGCGCGTAGTCCGATGTCAGGTTGCTCGCGTTCGCCGCGGTGACGACGAAGAACTGGCTGCCCGAGGCACCCGACGGCTCGTTCGGCGCCTTCGCCATCGCCACGGTGCCGCGGAGGTAGCGGATCGACCGGGGCGGCGGTTCGACCACGGAGTAGCCCGGGCCGCCGGTGCCGTTGCCGACCGGGTCGCCGCCCTGGATCACGAAGCCGGCGGCCACGCGGTGGAACGTGAGCCCGTCGTAGAAGCGCCGGCGGGCGAGGAAGGCGAACGACGC
>JAOPZQ010000652.1 GCA_025964075.1 Solirubrobacterales bacterium
GCCGACGAGGTCCGGCGGGCCCACGCCGCCGGCGCCTCGGCCGGCGCGCGGCAGGCGCTCGGGTTCGCCGAGCTCCTCAGCGGCGACGTCGAGGCGATGAAGCGCCGCACGCGCAACTACGCCAAGCGCCAGTTGACGTGGATGCGCAAGCTCGCCGGAGTGCGCATCCTCGACGTCACCGGCCGGACGCCCGAGGACGTCGCGAACGCGATCGTCTACGAGCAGCTGGCCGCTCCCCTCTGACAGACTGCCGCCTCCGTGCGCTTCGAGAAGTGGCAGGCCCTGGGCAACGACTACCTGATCGTCGAGGCGGACGCGCTCCCGTTCGAGCTCACGCCCGCCCGCGTCCGGACGCTGTGCGCGCCGCACACCGGCGTCGGGTCCGACGGCGTGCTCGTGCTGGCGAAGCCCGACGCGCCGGGCTACGTCGCTCGGCTGCAGATCTTCAATCCCGACGGCTCCGAGGCCGAGCTGTCCGGGAACGGCGCGCGGGAGGCGATCCTGTACCTGCGCCGGCGCGGCTGGACCGACTCGGACACGTTCTCGCTCCAGACCGCGGCGGGGGAGATCCGGCCGACGATCACGGGCGAGAGCACCTGCACGGTCGACATGGGCCGCGCGAAGCTGCGCTCGCCCGACTTCCCGAGCGGCGGAGACGACGGCCAGGGGGAGCTCGACGCCGGCCGCCGCACGTTCCGCTTCCAGTTCGTGCAGATCGGCAACCCGCAGTGCTCGATACGGATCGAGGATCGCGACGAGCTCGACGCGCTCGACCTGCCGTCGTACGGGGCGCCGATCGAGACCCACGAGCTGTTCCCTCGGCGCACCAACGTGTCGTTCTGGACCGAGACCGGTCCCGGACGCGTCCGCGTGCGGATCTTCGAGCGCGGGGTGGGGGAGACGCTGTCCTCGGGCACCGGCGCGACCGGCGCGGCCGTCGCCTACGTCCTGCGCGGCGGCGACTCTCCGGTGACCGTCGAGCTCGACGGCGGCGAGCTCGAGGTGGAGGTCGCCGAGGACCTGCACGTGAACCTGACCGGCTGGGCCCTACCCGTGTATGCGGGCGAGCTGGCCGCGTCCCTGATCGAGGAGCTGCATGCGACCGAGTAAGCGCCTGGACCGGATCCCGCCCTACCTGTTCGCCGAGCTCGAGCGCAAGGTCGCGGCCAAGCGGGCCGCCGGCGTCGACGTGATCTCCCTGGGCATCGGCGATCCCGACACGCCGACCTACCCGGCGATCGTCGAGGCCGCCCAGCGCGCCGTCGCCGATCCCTCGACGCACCAGTACCCCTCGCACCGGGGCCGGCAGGACTTCCGCGAGGCGGTCGCCGCCTTCTACTCGCGCCGGTTCGGCGTCACGCTCGACCCCGACGGCGAGGTGATGCCGGCGATCGGGGCCAAGGAGTGCATCTTCAACCTCAACCTGGCGTTCCTCGACCCGGGCGACGTCGCGCTCGCGGCCGATCCCGGCTATCCCGTGTACGCGGCGGGGCCGACCCTCGTGGGCGCCGAGGCGGCGCCGATGCCGCTGGTCCCGAAGCGCGGCTTCGTCCCCGACCTCGACGCGATCGCGCTCGACCACCGCGCCCGCGCCCGCCTGATGTACCTGAACTACCCGAACAACCCCACCGGCGCGATCGTCCCGGACGGGTTCTTCGAAGAGGTCGTCGACTTCGCCCGCGCCCACGACATCCTCGTGGTCCACGACAACGCCTACTCGGAGACCACCTACGACGGCTACGTCGCGCCCTCGTTCCTGGCCACGCCGGGCGCCGGCGAGGTCGGGGTCGAGGTCTTTTCGCTGTCCAAGGGCTACAACATGACCGGCTGGCGCTGCGCGGCGATCGTCGGCAACGCCGAGGCGATCGGCCAGTACTGGCGGCTGAAGTCGAACATCGACTCCGGGAACTTCGAGGCGGTGCAGCTAGCCGGTGTCGCGGCGCTCGCGCCCGAGCGCGACGCCGACGTCCAGGCGATGAACGCGGTCTACGCCCGCCGGCGCGATCTCGTGTGCGACGCGCTCCGCGCCGCCGGCGTCGAGGTCACGCCGCCCAAGGGCACGATCTACGTCTGGGCGCCGGTCCCCGAGGGCTTCGCCAGCGCCGCGGCGTACTGCGAGCACGTCCTCGAGCAGGTCGCCGTGGTGATCTCGCCGGGCGGCGCCTATGGCGCCAGCGGCGAGGGCTTCTTCCGGATCTCGCTGACGACCCCGGACGACCGTCTGCTCGAGGCCGTCGAACGGCTGCGGACGCTGGAAGCCTGAGGCGCGGTGCGGGATCATCCGCGGATGGCGCCGGTCCGCACTCCGAACGTCGCGCCGAACTGCGTCAACGTCCCGCGCCGGAACGGCGACGGGTTCGAGGAGCTCTGCCACCTCGTCGAGATGTCCGACCCCGACACGGCCCTCTGCGGCAAGGACGTCACGGGCTACCCGTGGAACCCGCCATGGCCGCGCTGCAAGGCCTGCGAGGAGATCTCGCGCGGCGGCATGAACTGAGCGGCCGCTCAGGTCGCTGCGCGCGCCCGTCAGGGCCGCGCAGAGCGAGACCGACCGCGCGAAGCGGCCGCGTAACGAACCCTTAACCGCCGCGACCGCCCCGAAGGACGGTCGCGGTGTGGGCTTTAGGCGGCCTCGCGGAGCGCCGCGAGATCCGCGCGGCGGGAGAGGCGGCGGAGCGCCTGCTCCTCGAGCTGGCGGGCCCGCTCGGCGGTGATGCCGAGCGTCTTGCCGGCCTGGACGAGCGTCTTGGGCTCGTCGTCCTCGGTGCCGAAGCGCAGTCGGATGACCGTCGCCTCGTGCTCGGGGAGCTCGTCGATCGCCTGGCGGATCGCCTCGGCGCGCATCGTGGTCTCGACGTCCTCCTCGATCGGGCCCTCGTCGGACGCGATCAGGGCGCCGAGGTCGGTGTCGCCGTCGTCGCCGACGGGCTGGTCCAGCGAAGTCGGCGCACGGTCGGCCTTCTTGACCTCGATGACCTGCTCGACGTCGAGGCCGGCGGCGTCGGCCACTTCCTCGTCCGTGACCTCACGGCCGAGCTTGACCGCGAGCTCGCGCTCGATGCGCGCGACCTTGCGGGCGCGCTGGCCGATGTTGACCGGCAGGCGGATCATGCGGCCGGTGTTCTCCAGACCGCGCTGAATCGCCTGACGAATCCACAGCGTGGCGTACGTCGAGAAGCGGAAGCCCTTCCGCCAGTCGAACTTCTCCACCGCGCGAATCAGGCCGAGGATGCCTTCCTGGACGAGATCGCCCATGGGGAGGCCCTGCCCCTGGTAACGGCGGGCGATCGACACGACGAGGCGGAGGTTCGAGTTGACCATCCGCTCCTTGGCGGCGAGGTCGCCCTTCTCGATCCGCTTGGCGAGCTCGATCTCCTCGGAGGGAGTGAGCAGGGGCCAGCGCCGCGCCTCGTTCATGAGGAGCTGCAGCGAGTCGAGAGTGGGATCGGGAGCCGCCTGCGGTTCGGCCGGGGCGGCGGGGTGAGTGAGAGTGCTCGTTTCGGTTCCTTTCAAGTCAATACCTAGTGCTACGGTAGGTATTCTACGGCATAAAGGTTGCGGTGTCAACTACTTGGGCCCTCGCGGCGAGGGGGCCGGCGACGCAACGGCCGCGTCGCCGTGGGCGCCTCACCTGCGGGCCGTCTCAGAGCGCGCCGGGCTCAACCCGATCGCACCCAAGCCGCCCGCGCTGACCTACGCGGCCGCCGCGGCGACTGGTGGGGGTGGAGCCGCCTCCGCCGTGAGGACCGCCTCGAGCAGGCCCGGGAACCGAGTGTCGAGGTCCTCGCGGCGGAGCGAGGTCAGCTTCAGGGTTCCCGCGTGGCGCTGACGAATCACGCCTGCTTCGCGCAGGACCCTGAGGTGATGGCTGGCGGTGGACTTGGTGACCGGGAGGTTGAACGTGCCGCACGGCCGCTCGGCCTCTTCGCGCGCCAAGACCCGCACGACGTGAAGTCGCATCGGGTCGCTCAACGCGTGCAAGACCGTCGCGATGTCGAAATCATCGCGGTGCGGATGCTCCAGGTTCTTGAGACGGACCTCGCCCACAGTCATGACTATACGAGGAAACCCAAACCAACGCCAGCCCCTGCGGGAGGTTTTACGCGCGATTTAGGCGCGCCGTGCGCGCACGGCGTAGGCGAGAGCCATCGCCAGGTTCCCGACGCCGGCGAGCCGGAGCGCGGTCCGGGAGAGCGGCCGCCGGATCGCCGGGGACTGGGCCCAGACGACGTCCGTCAGGAGCTCGGTGCCGCGCAGCCAGGCGAGGCCCCACCAGTCCTCGGGGCGGCCGCGCCCGGCCGCGACCGCGTGGGCGGCCGCGAAGGTGAGCCAGATCGGCCCACAGCGGCGAAAGAGCCACTCCGCGTCGGGCGAGGGGTCGTCGTGGCCGAAAACCCGCAGCGTCGCCCGAGGGGCGAGGAGCGCGCCGGTTCCGAGGATCGCGTCGAAGGCGATCATCCCCTTGTTCTGGCGTTCGGTGAGCTCGGCGAGGTCCATGAGGTCGGCAAGCCTACCGCCCGGTAGATTGCCCGGAGGTCCCAGAGGAGAGGAGTCCCATGGCGGTCACCGAGGCGGGGTACTACGTCGGCGTCGACATCGGCGGGACGTTCACCGATCTCGTCGCCGTGGACGCCGAGGGGCGCTCGCATCGGGCCAAGGCGCCCACCACGCCCGACGGCTATACGAAGGGCATCGTCGAGGGGCTGACGCGCCTGGCACAGGTGGCCGGCACCGATCCCGCCGACCTGATGGCGGGCACGCGCCTGTTCATCAACGGCACGACGATCGTGACCAACGTGATCGCCGAGCTCAAGGGGCGCCGCGTCGGCGTGGTCACGACGCGCGGCTTCGGCGACACGCTCGACATCGCGCGCTCGGCGCGGACGAACGACCTCGATCTCCACACCCAGACGCCGCCGCCGCGGCTCGTCCACCGCTCCGACATCGTCGAGGTCGACGAGCGCGTCGACTTCTCCGGTCGCGCGCTCGTGCCGCTCGACGAGGAGCAGCTGCGCGCCGCCGCCGAGCGCCTCGTCGCGAACGGCTGCGACGCCATCGCGATCTGCTTCCTGTGGTCCTTCGTCAACCCGGCGCACGAGCGGCGCGCGCGCGAGCTCGTCGCCGAGGCGCATCCCGACGTCTTCCTCTCGGTCTCCTCGGACGTCTTCCCCGTCGCCCGCGAGTACGAGCGGCTCGTGACGACGGTGTTCAACGCGTTCGCCTCCAAGGGGGCGACCGAGTACGTCTCCCAGCTCGAGGACGAGCTCCGGCGGCTGGGGTGCGCGGTCGAGCCGGCGCTGATGCAGTCGGTCGGGGGCGTGCTCTCGCCCCAGGAGGCGCGCGAGCAGCCGATCCAGCTGATCGAGTCCGGTCCGGTCGGCGGCGTCGTCGGCGCCCGGGCGCTCGCCGCGGAGCTCGGCCTCGAGGACGTCATCACGGCGGACATGGGCGGCACGTCGTTCGACACCGCCCTGATCAAGGACGGCGAGCTGACCGTCGTCCACCGCGCCGAGATCGGCAAGTTCGCCACCGGGCTCTCGATGATCGACATCTCGATCATCGGCGCCGGCGGCGGCTCGATCTTCTGGATCGACGAGCGCGGGGCGCCGCGCGTGGGCCCGCACTCGGCGGGCGCCGTCCCGGGACCCGCGTGCTACGGCCAGGGCGGGACGGAGCCGACGGTGACCGACGCCGCGGTGGCCGCCGGCCTGATCGATCCTCGATACTTCCTCGGCGGGCAGATGCAGCTCGACGGCGACGCGGCGATCCGGGCCGTCCAGGACCGGATCGCCACGCCGCTGGAGCAGGACCTCGACACCGCGCTCCACGGCCTCTACCGGATCACCGTCGAGCAGATGGCGGGCGCGGTGCGCGCGATCTCGATCCAGAAGGGCCATGACCCGCGCGAGTTCACGATGCTCGGCTACGGCGGCGCCTCCGGCCTGTTCCTGCCGCTGATCTGCCGCTCGCTGGGCATCCGCGAGGTGATCGTTCCCGCGAACGCCGCGGTGTTCAGCGCCTACGGGCTGCTGTTCGCCGACGCCGTGCGCTCGTTCGTGCAGACCGTCAACTTCATCGTGCCGGCCGGTCCGCTCGAGCCCGTCAACGGCGCGCTCGCCGAGCTGGCCGAGAAAGCGCGGGGATCGCTGATTTTGAGAGGTTTCCCCGCCGATGACATCGAGATGGTGTTCGAAGGCGATCTGCAGTTCGCGGGGCAGGCGTTCGAGGTGACCGTGCCCCTGCCGGCGGGCGAGCTCAGCGAGGAGCACCGCGGCGAGCTCGTCGCCGGTTTCCTCGCCGAGTACGAGCGCCGCTACGGCCCGGGCACCGCGTGGGAGGGCTTCCCGGTGCTGATGCTGAACGCCCGCGTGACGGCGATCGGCCCGGTGCCGCGGCCCCGCTTCGCCGCGGCCTCGTCGAATGGCGGGGCCCCCGCCGAGGCCGAGGCAGGCAGGCGCGAGCTCCTCGAGGTCGAGTCGGGCGAGCGGATCACGGCGCCGGTCTACCGTGGCGAGCGCCTCGGACCCGGCGCCGAGATCGCCGGTCCCGCGCTGCTGGAGGACGTCGACACGACGATCTATGTCCCGCCGGGCGCGCGGATGCGCGTCGACGAGTACCGCAACTACCGAGTGAGCGTGTGACCATGGCCATCGAGACCACCATCGACCCCGTCACCGCCGAGGTCATCGGCAACCGGCTGAAGAACGTCGCGCTCGAGATGGCGACGACGATGATCCGCACGAGCGGCTCGCCGGTCCTCACCGAGGCCAAGGACTTCTCGACCGCCGTCTTCGACCGCAAGCTCGAGCACGTCGGGTTCTCGGGCTATGTCGTGGCGCACATCGGCTCCTCGCTCGAGGGCGTGCGCGCCGTCGCGCGCGAGTACGGCGACGACGTCCATCCCTACGACGCGTTCATGTGCAACGACCCGTACGAGTCCGGAGCGATCCACCAGGGGGACGTCGGGATCATCTCGCCGCTCTTCTGGCATGACGAGCTCGTGGGGTGGGCGTTCTCGAACGCCCACGTGCTCGATGTCGGCGGCATGTCGCCGGGCGGCTGGGCCCCCGTGGCCTACGACTGCTACGGCGAGGCGATTCGCTTCCCGGCCGTGCGCCTGGTCTCCGAGGGCAACTGGATCCGCGACATGGAGCGCCTGTTCGTCCACAACGTGCGGCTGCCGATCGTGATGAACGACCTGCGCTCGCTCGTGGCCGCGAACAACGCGGCGCAGTCGCGGATCGCCGACCTGCTCGACCAGTACGGCCCCGAGACCTACGAGCGCTACTGCGAGGTCGGCAAGGACCTGACCGAGGAGCTCGTCCGGGCGCGGATCGACAAGCTTCCCGACGGCGTCTACGAGGCCGTCGACTGGGTCGAGTACGACGGGCACGGCACCGACGACCTGCTGAAGATCCACTGCCGCGTGATCGTCGACGGCTCCGACATCACGTTCGACTTCACCGACACCGACCCGCAGTGCACCGGGTTCGCGAACGCCGGCTACGGCGCGGTGATGGGGCTGTGCGGGACGATGATGATGTTCTCCTTCGCGTACGACGCGCCGATCAACGCCGGCATGTTCCGCCCGCTCAAGCTCGTGATGCCGGAGAAGGGGACGGTGCTCAACCCCGAGGTGCCGGCGCCGGTGAGCTGCGGGCACATGGAGGGCTCCTCGAAGGCCGGGCGGACCCTGTTCGAGGCGCTCGGCAAGGCGCTGTCCCTCTCCGAGGACCCGAAGCTGCGGATGCGCGTGGCCGCCGCGGGCGTCAACTCCTGGCCGGGCAACTCATGGGCCGGGCTCTCGCAGTTCGGGCAGTTCACGTCGTTCCCGGTGATGGACGCCGGCTCGGGTGGCATGGGCGCCCAGACCGTGATCGACGGCCTCTCGGTCTCGAGCTACGAGGCACAGCTCTCGAACGGCATCCCCGACGTCGAGATCAACGAGGGCTTCTACCCGATGCTCTACCTGTGGCGGCGGCTGAACGCCGGCTCCGGCGGCCCGGGCTTCAACCGCGGCGGCCTCGGGCTCGACCTCGCCTGGACGCCGCACAACACCGCGGCGCTGATGGGCACGCTCGAGAACGCGATGGCGGCCGTGCCCTCACGCGGCATGCTCGGCGGCCTGCCCGGCGCCGGCAACGAGTTCCGGGCCGTGCGCGGCACGAACGCCGCCGACCGGATCGGCGGCGGCGGGCCGCTGCCGGCCTCGGTCGAGGACCTCGGCGGGGGAGAGGAGGTCCTGCTCAACCACGTCGCCGGCGTGCCGCTGACCGCCACCGACGTCTTCCACCAGATCACCGGCGGCGGGGCCGGGATGGGCGATCCGCTGCTGCGCGACCCGGCGCGGGTCGAGGCCGACGTGCGCGACGGGTTCGTGTCGCGCGAGCAGGCGGAGGCGGCGTACGGAGTCGTCCATCGCATTGCCGCCCGCTCGCCATCCGGGCTCGCCGGATCGGGC
>JAOPZQ010000132.1 GCA_025964075.1 Solirubrobacterales bacterium
GACTCCGGCCGTTCCCCAGCGGCAGGCTGAGGTCCGGGTCTGGAGCGTGCTCACGGTGGATGTCGTCGAGGGCCGGATCCAGACCGTGCGCATCGTGCGCAACCCGGACAAGCTCGGGCATCTCTGAGCTGTCACAGGGCGGCCGGCTGCGCTGTCAGACGTGCGAACAGCCGAACCCGACCAGGAGGATTCTCATGGCGTCAGTCGCAGTCCAGCCCTTCTCGGGGACCTACCGCGCCCAGGCGGTGGCCTCGAGCTTTGCGTTCGCGGTGCGCCACTCAGGCGTCTTCCGCTACCGCGGCTCGCTGTCAGACGTCGTGGCAACCCTGCGCGGCGACGGCGACGCCGTGGCGCTCGAGGGGTCCGCGCGCGTCGACTCCATCTCCGTGGTCGAGCCATCCGCGATGAGGGCGAGCGTGCTCGGGCCGGAGTTCTTCGACGCCGAGCGCCATCCCGAGATCACGTTCCGCTCGACGGCGGTTCGCCTCGCAGACGACGGCCGGGCAGAGGTCGACGGCGAGCTCACGATCCGGGGCGTCACGCGCGCGGTTACCGCCAGCGGTCACTACGCCCCACCGCGACCGAGCGGCTTCGGCGTGGTCGCGGGACTGGAGCTCCAGACGAGCTTCGACCGCCGCGAGTTCGGATTCGATTGGCAGACCGAGCTGCCGGGCGGTGGCGACGCGGTCGGCTGGGATGTGGAGGTGGACATCGATCTGCTGCTCAAGCGAGAGGACGCAGATGCTGAAGGTTGACGTGCCGGACCTGGGGAGTCGTCGACGTCTTCTCGCAGATGAAACAGCTCGGCCTGAGTCCGGACTGAGCGAAGCCCCGTCCGCCCTGGCCGGTAGCCAGTCGCAGCGTCCTGCTTAGCTGGCTATCCGGCCCGGAGCTGGTCCCGGGCGCAGCGCCCGGCCCATGGCGACGGCGCTGAGCGCGGCGGCGAGCACGAGCGCGAGGCCCAGCGGTCCCGGGATGGCGAAGCCGAGGAAGCCGCGGACGCCCGGGCCCGCGATCGCCACGGCCGTGAACGTGGCCGAGGCTGCCACGGCCCCGACCACGGAGCCGCTCAGGCGCCCCTCGACGCGGCCGAGATCGAGCGTGTGGCCGAGCTGCGTGGTGACGATGCTCGCGAACGCCACCGACCGCGCACGGAGCGGGCTCATGGTTCGCTGGGCGACGAGGTAGGCGCCGAGGCTCGGGACGGCCGTGGCGACGCCCCGGGAGATGATGTCGTTGCGCAGCGGCTTGTCGAGTCCGGAGGAGCCCTCGCGTACGAGCCCGCCGAGCTCGCGATGCTCGGGCTCCTGCACCGCCAGCGCGGTGGCAGGCAGAACGTCGGTGACGAGGTTGACGGCGAGCAGTTGGCGCGTGGTGAGGGGCGAGGCGAGCCCGGCCACGGTCGCCCCGGCGATCATTCCCAGCTCGCCGAGGTTGCCGCCGAGGAACAGGCCGAGCGACCGGCGCATGTTCGCCCAGAAGCCGCGGCCCTCGACGAGCGCTTCCACCAGGGTCGAGAAGTCGTCATCGGCGAGCACGACATCGGATGCTTCACGCGCGACCTCGGTGCCCGTCCGGCCCATCGCAACGCCGACGTCGGCCAGGCGCAGCGCGGGCGCGTCGTTGACGCCGTCGCCGGTCATCGCGACGACATGTCCGCGGCGCTTGAGGGCCTCGACGATGCGCACCTTGTCCACAGGCGTGCTGCGCGCCACGACGCTGGCGCGCTCGAGCCGCTCCGCGAGCGCCTCGTCGTCGAGGTCGGCGACCTCCGCACCGGTAAGCATCGCGTCGCCCTCGACCGGCAATCCTGCTTCCCTGGCGATCGCCCGCGCCGTCGCGGGATGGTCCCCGGTGAGCATCACTACGCGGACACCGGCCGCCGCGCAGCGGCGCACGGCATCGGGCACCGCGGCCCGCAGCGGGTCGGCGATGCCGACGAAGCCCAACGCGACGAGCTCTTGCGGGTTCTCGGGCGCGCTGTTCGCGGTTGTCTCCGCGACCATGAGGACGCGCAGCCCGTCGCTGGCGATCGCCTCGGCTCGCGCGAGGAGCGCCTCGCGCTCGACTTCGCCGATCGCCACGGCGTCGGAGCCGCGACGCACATGGGTACAGCGGGGCGCGAGCACTTCGGCCGCGCCCTTGACGACGACGCGTCCGTCGACCTGCGCGGCGTGGAAGCCCCGCGAGGACGCAAACGGCATCTCGGCCGCCCGCATTGCGCGCAGGCCCCCGTCCAGGCCCGCTCGCTCGGCCGCCTCCACGATCGCCACATCGGTGGGACGGGAGCGGGCGTGCGCGGCGTCGGGGTGCGGGCTTGCGAGCGCCGCGGTGAGCAGTACCGCCGTCAACGGTGGTTCCAGCCGGTCGGGCGGTGCCGTCGCACCATCGGGGCCGGCGACGACTCGCACCGCCAAGCGCCCGGTGGTGAGCGTGCCGGTCTTGTCCGCACACGCGACGTCCACGCGCCCGAGCGCCTCGACGGCCGCGAGGCGCCGCACGAGTGCTCGGCGCCCCGCG
>JAOPZQ010000673.1 GCA_025964075.1 Solirubrobacterales bacterium
GGCTCGCCGCCGTGCGCGCGGCCGAGCCGAACGCCGAGCACCACCAGTTCAGCGGCGCGTCGATGGGCATCACGGCCGAGGCGTACCGGTCGGTCGGCGGCCTCCCGGCGCTCGCCGCGCTCGAGGACGAGGCGATGGAGGGACGCCTCCGCCGCCACGGCGTGCCGATCGCACGCTCGAGCGCCGTCCGCGTGTGGACCTCCGCACGCACCAGCGGTCGCGCGCCGCGGGGCCTCGCCGCCGATCTCGCGGTCCTGCGCTGGGCCGACCGGCGCCGGTACCGCGGGGACGGCGTCTCCGTCGAGGAGCTCCGCGCCGCGAAGGGCGCGACGACCGTCAGCGTCGTCCTGCCGGCGCGCGAGGTCGCGGACACGATCGGGGGCGTGCTCGACGCCGCGGTGATGCCGCTCGTCGCGGCGGAGGTTGTCGACGAGGTCCTCGTCGTCGACGCCGGCTCGACGGACGGGACGGCCGAGGTCGCCGCCGCGCGCGGCGTGCGCGTCCTCGACGAGGACCGCATCCTGCCGGGACATGGCCCGGCGCTGGGGAAGGGCGACGCGATGTGGCGCGCGCTCGCGGTGACCACGGGCGACGTCATGTGCTTCCTCGACGCCGACACCAGCCACCCGGCGCCGTGGCTGCTCTCCGGCCTGCTCCGTCCGCTCCTCTCCGATCTCGAGGTCCAGCTGGTCAAGGGCGCGTTCGACCGGCCCTTCGAGAGCGCCCGCCCGCACGAGGGTGGCCGGGTCACCGAGCTCATGGCCCGGCCGCTCCTCAACCTGCACTTCCCCGAGCTGGCGGGGTTCGCCCAGCCGCTCGCCGGCGAGATCGCCGCGCGGCGCGCGCTGCTCGAGCGCCTCGCGTTTCCCGCGGGCTACGGCGTCGAGATCGCGATGCTGATCGACGCGCTGCGGCTCGTGGGGCTCGACGGCCTGGCCGAGGTCGACCTCGGGACCCGTCAGAACCGCCACCAGCCGCTCCGCGACCTCGGGGAGATGGCGTACGCCGTGCTCGCCGCGGTCGAGGCGCGCATCGACGGCCGCGCGAGCGCCGGCGGCCACTACGTCCGGCCCTGGGATGACTTCGCGGTCGCCCGCGTGCCGGTCCTCGAGCGCCCGCCGCTGGCCTCGCCGGACCGCGCCGCAGCGGTAGACTGAGGGACATACCCCAAGGGGACGACAGGCTTCGACGTGGTCGTCTTCGCGGGGGTAGTTGCGAGCCGAGGTCCCCGGTCGGCCTCGTAAAACAACCGGGAAAACCATACGTGCGGATTCTCACGAATACGCCCTCGCTTAGTCACTAGCTAACCGAGGTCTCGGACCCCGCCCGCCCGCCGCGGGGGTCACCGGGATCAGATATGCGGGCTTGCCCGGGAAGGTCGGCTCCCGCCGACCCGGGGAGATTCAGGGAGCTGGTCCCCCGCAACCCCGCCGGCGTGGCGAGCGGGGGACGAGATCAGAGCGCCGGCTACGCTCGTAGAAGCTGCCTCCGCGCGACCGCGGACCCGGGTTCGATTCCCGGCGTCTCCACCTGATCCCTATCCGTAGTGTTGGGAACCGAAAACGCTACGGAGCAGGGCTTTCCCGCGTTTCCGACCCGCCTCGAAGGTGCCGTTACGTGCCTTCGAGGCGATGGTCTGTACAAAGCGAAACGCCCGGCCTGTGAGGAGCGCAGGGGCTCGTCAGCCGGGCGTTGCCTGGTTGCTTGCTGTTGCGAGGAGAGGTCCGCTGCCCCCGCAGGGTGCGCTTAAACCGAAAAGCCGCTGTCCGACATCCATTGCCGGAACATCGCCAGCGCATCTCCCGGAGCGACTGGTCCGAAACTGACGCGCCGGCTGTTCTCACCGGGCGGGTGGTGGTGGTAGGGCATCTCGGGATGTCCGTCTGGGTCGAAGTCCCACCGCTGGTCTGTGCCGTGGCACTGGGCGTGATAGCTGTACTGGACGAGATAGAAGCCTCGCTCGTCTTGGGCTTCCTCGACATAGTCGGGAGACCACAGCTCTCGGATGCTGAAGGTGATCTCGTCGTCGAACTCGTCGTCCAGGTCGCGCAACCGCACGCCCTTCAGGCGGACCAGCCCTGTCGGCGGATCCTCCTTGTGGATCTCTTGCCACTCGTTGGGCTCGCGTGGCCCCGGGTCCGGCGCGTAGCTCTCGGCTAGGAGTACGTCCTTGAGCCGCTCGAAGCGCTCAGCGACGAACCAGACGCGGTCTGAGGACACGTCCCGGATTCTCGGGAAAGGACCGGATGTTCAAGTCCAGCCGACGTGCTTCCGATATTCTCGGATATCGTGGAATCTCTCTCTTCCGTGGATACCGTATCTTCTGTTGAATCTGTGGAGCACCCGTTGTAGCCTTTCGTCATGAGCCGCGTCGATGAGCATTTCGTTCGTGTCCGGGACTACGCTGCTCGCTTCGACCTGAGCGAGTCTGCGGTCTACAAGAAGATCGACCGGGGAGAGATCGGGGCCATCCGGATCGGCAAGACCGTACGGATCCCGTCGTCGGAGATGGAGCGCTACCTATCGCCCACGGCGGTTCTCGAAGAGGCGGGCGCTCCACGGGATGGCGAGCCAGAGAACCTTGGGGACCGCACCGCTCGGTTTGAGGAGCAGGCCGGCTGTTCGCCCCGTGAGTACGTCGAATCCTGGCGCTCGGGGACGATCGAGGACACTCCTGCGAATGCGCAGCTTGCTATCGAGGCACTCGCGCTGAGAGCCGTGCTCGAACATCCGCACCTCGTGGGCTCGGCCTAGTCTTCCAGCGGTTCGGCGGATCTGCGTAGCCTGTCCGTCTCGTCCAGCGCGCGCCTCGCCCGGGCCTCGTCGGCCCATTCACGCAGACCGGCCGTCCCACGCAGCGCGGCCTCGCGGATAAGCTGGCACGGCTCTGACTCCGCCCAGCGCTCCGTCGCGTCGGCTGCGGCTGCGAAGCGCTGCGGTGCGTCCGGGGTAAGGCGCCGGATGCGCCGGGAGCCGGGATGGTCGTCAGGCAGGCCCACGTACCCCCAGTACGACCCATAGCCCCACAGAGACAGCTGCTGCTCCGACATGTCCGCGACATCGTCGGGTCGCTGGCGGATGGATCCACTTCGAGGCCGCACCGTCAGGGGAAGCGCCGCGCGTTGTCCGAACCCGCGGATAGCGTTGGACCGTGCCGCCAAGAGGGTCCGCCAACGATCTCGTGGATCGCAGCGACGCGATCCTCGAAGAAGAACGCGGGAACCTGATTGGGCGCGTGGCCGAGCTGTCTCGTCGTGTGGAGCTGCATCGAGCGCTGCTGGGGCAGCTTGAGGTTGAGCTGGCCTCGGCCCCGCGCGCTGGTGGGAAGATGGCGTCCCCGAGAAGATCCGCGGGTCGGCTGAGAGCCGCGCCCGCGACGACGAGCGAGCGCCGTGGCATTCGCCGCGGGGAGACTCGCTGCTGGTCTACATCGACTTCCTACAGCTGGGCGAGATCATCCGCCACCGGTGGGCCGACTTCGAGGACCTCCTTGGCGACCAAGCATGGGTCGAGAACTACTTCAAGGAGATGAACCGCACCCGACGAGCGCTGGCCCACACTGGCTCTCTGACGCAGCACGACGTCGATTGGATGGAGATGCGCGTGCGGCAGTGGCTCATGGTGGTCGGCTGACCATCCTGCGCAGGCGCCGTCGGCAAGCGCGCCCCGCGCGGCGCTAGACGCGGCGCACCCCAGCGCCTTGTACAGAAC
>JAOPZQ010000476.1 GCA_025964075.1 Solirubrobacterales bacterium
GCGGCTTCGCGTCGCTCATCGCTCCACCACCCAGTCGATGCACGCGGTGAGAGCCTCGACGTCGGCGGGATCGACGGCCGGGAACATCGCGATCCGGAGCTGGTTGCGCCCGAGCTTGCGATAGGGCTCGACGTCGACGACGCCGTTAGCGCGCAGCGTCGCGGCGACGGCGGCGGCGTCGATCCGGTCGTCGAAGTCGATCGTGCCGACGACGAGCGAGCGCTTCGCGGGGTCGGCCACGAACGGCGTCGTGTAGTCGCGCTCCTCGGCCCACGAGTAGAGGCGCGTCGAGGAGTCGGTGGTCCGCGCGACGGTCCACTCGAGGCCGCCCTGGCCGAGCATCCAGTCGACCTGGTCGGCCATCAGCAGGAGCGTCGCGAGGGCCGGGGTGTTGTAGGTCTGGTCCTTGACCGAGTTCTCGAGCGCGGTCGCCAGCGACAGGAACTCGGGGATCCAGCGCTCCGACGCGGCGAGCCGGGCGATGCGCTCCTGTGCCGCCGGGCTGAGGATCGCCAGCCACAGGCCGCCGTCGGCGGCGAAGCACTTCTGGGGCGCGAAGTAGTAGGCGTCGGTCTCCCGGATGTCGACCGGCAGGCCGCCGGCGCCGGAGGTGGCGTCGATCAGCACGAGCGCGTCGCCCTCCGGCCGCGCGACCTCGACCATGACGCCGGTCGAGGTCTCGTTGTGCGCCCACGCGACCGCGTCCACACCGCTGTCGCCGGTCGGCGCCGGCGCGTCCCCGGGCTCGGCGCGCACCACGATCGACTCCTCGAGGAACGGCGCGCCTGCGGTGACCGTGGCGAACTTGTTCGAGAACTCGCCGTAGCTCAGGTGCAGCGCGCGGCGCTCGACGAGACTGAGCGCCGCGGCGTCCCAGAACGCGGTCGTGCCGCCGTTGCCGAGGGCGATCTCGTAGCCGTCGGGCACGGAGAAGAGGTCGCGCAGGCCGGCGCGGAGCCGGCGCACGACCTGCTTGACCGGGGCCTGGCGGTGCGACGTCCCCATGATCGCCGCGCCGGCGCTCGCGAGGTGCGTGAGCTGCTCGGGACGCACCTTCGAGGGTCCGCTGCCGAAGCGGCCGTCGGCGGGCTTGAGGTCGTCGGGTATCTGGAGCGTGGGCTGGGTGCTGGACGGCATGGAGAGTCCTCCGGTGGCCGATTCAGGATGCCCAGGCGCGCGGCGAGGATAAGCCCGTCACTCCCCGGTGGTGCTCCACCTGAAAGACGCCAGTCGCAACGGGAGAGCGAGTTTAGCGGGGCGGGGAAAAAGGGGTCTGACCCCTTTTTCCTAGAAGTCCGGCTTGATCCAGTCCATGTGCGAGCGGAGCTCCTGGCCGACCGTCTCGACCGAGGTCTTCGCCTGCTCCGCGCGCATGCGCAGGAAGTTCTCCTGCCCGGCGCGGTTCTCGGCGATCCACTCGCGCGCGAACGCGCCGGACTGGATCTCCTCGAGGATCCGCTTCATCTCGGCGCGGACGTGGTCGTCGATCACGCGGGTGCCCCGCGAGTAGTCGCCGTACTCGGCCGTGTTCGACACCGAGTAGCGCATGCCCGCGAGGCCCTTCTCGTACATCAGGTCGACGATCTGCTTGAGCTCGTGCAGGCTCTCGAAATAGGCCATCTGCGGGTCGTAGCCGGCCTCGACGAGCGTGTCGTAGCCCGCCTGGACGAGCGCGCTCGCGCCGCCGCAGAGCACGGCCTGCTCACCGAACAGGTCGGTCTCGGTCTCGTCCTTGAACGACGTCTCGATGACCCCTCCGCGCGTGCCGCCGATCCCCTTGGCGTAGGCGAGGGCCAGGTCGCGGGCGTTCCCCGTCGCGTCCTGCTGGATCGCGATCAGGCACGGCACGCCGGACCCCTCGAGGTACTGGCGGCGCACGAGGTGGCCGGGGCCCTTGGGCGCCACGAGCGCGACGTCGACCTCGGGGGGCGGCTCGACCTCGCCGTAGTGGATCGAGAACCCGTGGCCGAAGAGCAGGAGGTTGCCCGGGGCGACGCCGTCGGCGACGTCGCTCTCCCAGATGTCGTGGTGGCGCTCGTCGGGGACGAGCATCATCACGATGTCGCCGCGGCTCGCCGCCTCGGCGGGGTCGACCACCTCGAGGCCGGCCTCCTCCGCCTTCGCGACCGAGCTCGAATCGGGGCGCAGGCCGACGACGACGTCGACGCCCGAATCCTTCAGGTTCAGCGCGTGGGCGTGGCCCTGCGAGCCGTATCCGATGATGGCGACGGTCTTGCCGTCGAGGTGCGAGAGGTCAGCGTCGTCGTCGTAGAACATGCCGGAGCAAACTAGCGAAGTGGCTCAGGCGCCGGCCGCGAGGCCAAGCGCACGGCCGGGAATGCGGACCGAGCCGTCGTGCGCCGTGTGCGGCGCGAGCTTCTCGGCGACGCCGTCCCGCAGCGCCGTGCGCGAGCGCTCGTCGACCCGCTCGAGCACGTCGGACAGCGCGACGGAGAGATCGCGCTGCACGCCGAGGAACTCGTCGACGGAGCCGTAGGCGACGACGATGTCGATCGGCTCGACCTCGACGTCGGCGAGCCCGGCGCTCCGGGCCAGCTCGACGAGCGCCGAGGGCTCACGGAGCCGGAACGGCCCCGGCGCGTCGAGGTCCGGCGGCGCGTCGACATGGCCCTGCTCGAGCAGCGTTCGCTGGATCGCCGTTCCCCACTGGTTCTCCTCGGGGCCGCTCCAGGTGGCGGCGGCCAGCCGGCCGCCGGGCTTCAGCACGCGGCGGATCTCCCGCAGCGCCGCCTCGACGTCGACCGCGAACATCAGTCCCCAGCGGCAGAGCACGGCGTCGAAGCTCGCAGCCGGAGCGTCGATCCACTCGAGCTCCATCCGCCGCGTCTCGACGTTGTCGAGGCCGAGCTCCTCCGCCCGGCTCCGAATGCCCTCGAGCATCTCCTCGGCCATGTCGGTGGCGACGAGCGTCCCGCCCGGTCCGATCCGCTGGGCGGCGATCAGGCCGGTCTCCCCCGCGCCGGCGGCGAGCTCGAGCACGCGCTGGCCCGGCGCGAGCTGCACGGCGTGCAGCATCCACCGCGAGACGGGCTCGGCGAAGCGCTGGACCTCGGGACGGCGCCGCGTCCACCCGAGCGCCGCACGCGACCAGTGCTCGCGCTGCGCGGCGCGCAGATCGTCGGCGTCGGCGTCGCTCACTTCAGCCGGAAGACCGACGCCGTGCCCGCGGCCACCGAGAACACGGTCGAGGCGTGGCCGAGGTTGTCGGTAGCGCGTACGAACATCGCGTAATAGCCCTTCTTGAGCTTCGTCTTCGAGGCGAACTTATAGCGCCAGTTGAAGTCGGTGATAGCAGCCGAGAAGAACGTGGCGCTCGAACACGGGACCGACTTGAACGACTTGACGCCGTTGAACGAGCTGCAGGTCCCGCCCGTCGGAAGCGACTTCTTGCTGCCGAGGAACAGCAGCGCGACCTGCACCGAGCGGACGCCGTCGGGATCGGAGGCGGTGCCGCGCAGGACGGGGAGGTTCGCCACCTTGACCTTCTTCTTGACCTTCTTCTTCCCGCGGCGGACCGTCTTCGTGACGGTCTTCGTGAGGCTCAGGACCTTGCCGTTGCCCGGCGACGTGATCTTCACGGTCGGCGCGGCGCTGCTGTTGACGCCGCCACCGCCGCCGCCGCCTCCGCCTCCGCCGACCACGATCTTGACCGCCGTCGACGCCGGGCTCACCGCGCCCGACTTGCCGACGGCGACCACGGTGGCCGAGTACGTCCCGGCGGCCGCGTACGCGTGGCTCGCGGTGCCGGTGGCCGTCGTCGCGCTGGCACCGTCGCCGAATGCGATCACGTAGTGGTCGACGCCCGCGCTCGTCGCCGGGTCGGGCGTCGCCACGGCCGCGGTGAACGCGACCGCCGCGTTCAGCGCCGGCGTGACCGGCGCCGCCGTCAGCGTCGGCGTGATGCTCGTGATGTCGTCGTACTCGTCGGCGCCGAGGTCGGTCTTCGCGCCGATCAGCCGCGAGTTGCCGTCGACGTCCTTCGCGGCGGCCGGGGGCGTGTCACCACCCTGGTTGATGACCGGCGCGCCCTTCTTCAGGTGCAGGTTCGAGTGGGCGGGATCGACGAACAGCGCGCTGTCGGCGGTCGCCGTGTCGACGTGGTCGGTCGCGGTCGCCGTGGCGGTGCAGCCGAGCGCGCACTGGGTCGTGTGCGTCGGCGTCACGGAGCCGTGCACGATCGAGTTGTCGGCGGTGACAGTGGCGGTCCCGCCGAGCACGCCGAGCGTGGCCGTCGCGCTCGCGAGCAGGCCGTAGGGCTGACCTTGCGTCGTGACGTGATGCGCTGCGATCGTCACCGTCCCCCCGCCCAGCACGGCGGGATCCGACAGGGCCGCGAGGCCCGCCGTGCCCGTGCCGCCAGACCCGGTGAGGACCGTCGAGTCGACGGTGAGGCCGACGGCGCCGGTCGACTCGACCGTGACGGTGCTCGCCGCCGCCGCGCTGATCGTCGAGCGCTGGATGACGTTCGCGCCCGCCGAGCCCTTCGTGAACTTGACCGGCGAGCCGTTCGAGGCGGCGATCGCCGAGTCCGAGATCGTCGTGCCCGCGTCCGCCTCGCCGAGCACCGCGCCGCCGTTGCCGAACGGGGAGATCAGCGTGGCGCCCTTGATCGTCGCGGGGCCGGTCTTGACGTCGATGAGCGGCTTGCTCGACGGCGTCGCGGAGCCGGCCGGCTGGAGGCGGCCGGCGAGGATGCCGCTGATGGTGGCGCCCGCGCCGCTGACGACGATCCCGGCGCCGCCGGTGCCGCTGACGGCGACGAACACCGTCTGCACGGTGTCCCCCGTGCCGCTCAGCGTGATCGCGTCCGCGGCGTCGGTCGGGGGCTGGATCTTCACGCCCGCCGTGCCGCTCGTCTGGCCGACGAGCGTGAGGTCGTTCTGGTGGATCGTCACCGCCTCCGAGTAGGTGCCGGGCTTGACCGAGATCGTGTCGCCGCCCGCCGCCGCGCCCGTCGCGGCGCCGATCGTCTTGCACGTGTGGCTGGCGTCACACCCCGCGGCGGCCGCCGGATCGACGGTGAACGTGGTGGCGGCGCGGGCGGCGGCGGGCACCAGGAGGAGGGTGAGCCCGGCGGCGAGCGCGGTGAGCGTCCGTGTCATGGCGCGCGAGGATACTTGGCGGCCCGGCCGCACGGGCCAGGTGCTCACCCGCGGCCTCGCTCGCCATCCGGGCTCGCCGGAACGGAGGCCGGGTGAGTCATCCGGCTCCTTCGGACAACTCCCGGCGCAATAGCTTCCCGGAAGGCGTCCGCGGCAGGGACTCTGCGACCTCGAGCGCCTTCGGCAGCTTGAACGCCGCGAGCCGACCGGAGGAGTGCGCGCGGAGCGCCTCCAGGTCCAGGGCGGCGCCCGGCCGTGGGACGATGCGCGCCACCACGGCCTCCCCCCACTCCGCGTCGGGGCGGCCGTAGACGGCGGCGTCGAGGACGTCGGGATGGCCCAACAGGACCGCCTCGACCTCGGCCGGCGCGACGTTCTCCCCCCCGGACACGATCGTGTCGGCCTTGCGCCCGACGACGGTGAGGCGGCCGCGGTCGTCGAGCGTGCCGAGATCGCCGGTGTGGAGCCAGCCGTCGGCGGCGACCGTCCCGGGCGCCACGGTCGGCCCGGCGACGAGGATCTCGCCATCGCCGGCGATCTCGATCCGCGCGCCGGCGAGTGCCCGGCCCGCCGTCTCCGGCTCGCCGGGCGGCGACGTCGCCGCCTGGGAGCACGTCTCGGTCATGCCGTAGGTCTGGGCGACGGGCACCCCGGCCGCCGCGGCGCGGGCGAGC
>JAOPZQ010000481.1 GCA_025964075.1 Solirubrobacterales bacterium
GCAGCCCGGCGGCGAGGCGGGCGCCGAGGCCGTTGATGCGAGCGATCGCGGCCTCGTCGAGGAGGTCCAGCGAGGCCACGCCGGCCGCCATCGCGAGCGTGTTGCCGTTGAAGGTTCCATGGTGGGAGATCCCGTCTCGGACACGCGGGTCGTAGTGGCTCATGAGGGCCTCCGGCGCGGCGAACCCTCCGATCGGCAGCCCCCCGCCGATCACCTTCCCGAGCGTCGTCAGATCGGGACGGACGCCGAGCGCGTCCTGGTAGCCGCGCAGATGCAGGCGGAGGGTCACGACCTCGTCGAGGATCAGCAGCGCGCCGTGGCGGTCGGCCAGCTCGCGCGCGGCGACGAAGAACGGCCTCTCGCCGGGCACCACCCCGCCCCCGAGCATCGGCTCGAGCAGGATCGCGGCCACCTGGTCGCCGTGAGCCGCCATCGTGGCCTCCAAGGAGGCGACCTCGTTGAAGTCGACCCAGACCACGGTCTCGCGGACCGGATCCGGGACGCCGCGGACGTCGTCCTCGACCGGCGGCGCGCCGTCCCAGGAGCCGTGGTAGCCGTGTCTCGCCTTGACGAGCAGGGGCCGGCCGGTGGCCGCCCGCGCGCAGCGCACGGCGTGCATCGTGGCCTCGGTGCCCGAGTTGGTGAAGCGCACCTGTTCGACGGAATCCAGCCGCGCGCAGATCCGCTCGGAGAGCTCGAGCTGGCCGAGGACCGGGGCCGGGAAGACGGTGCCGTTCCGGGCCGCCGCGGTGATCGCCTCGACGATCGGCGGCGCGGCGTGGCCATGCACGAGCGACGTGTAGTTGTTGACCAGATCGATGAGGCGGTTGCCGTCCACGTCCCAGATCCACGGGCCCTCGCCGCGCTCGATCGCGAGCGGGAACGGCGCGTAGAACGTCGCCGTCCGTGTGTTGGCGCCCGGCATCGTGCGGCACAGCCGCTCGAACAGCGCCTGGGAGCGCTCGGCCCCGTTGGGCATGGTCAGCAGCTGCCGTGTCTCCATATGCTTATCCAGGCTAAACGCCCCTGCCTCGATGGTCAACGGTGGCCGCAACGCCGCATGCTGTGACTAAACTTACGGGCCATGCCGATGCGTCCTCTCGCCGACCCCTCTCGCCCGCACGAGCCGGATGTCGACCTCGACGCGATGCGAGCGAACCTCGGCCGGCGCATCGCCCGGCTGCGTGAGCAGCTGGGACTGAGCGTCCGCGCCCTGGGCGAAGCGGCCAGCATGACCGGCGGCTTCGTCTCGCAGATCGAGAACGGCCACGTCATGCCGTCCGTCGCCTCGCTCGTGCGGATCGCCGGCGCGCTCGGCGTGTCGGTCGGGGACCTGTTCGACAAGCCTGACGCGACGGGCCAGGTCCGCCATCCGGGCGGCCGGACGATCTACCGGTACGACGAGCACGGAGTGTGCGACGAGATCCTGTCCGACGACCCGACCGGAGAGGTCGAGGTGCTCCGCTCGCGCATCGAGGCCGGCGGCGGCACCGGCGAGGGCGTCTACACCCACGGGACCCGCGTCGAGGTCGTCTACGTGCTCGAGGGCGACTTGGAGATCGCGCTGGATGACCGCCGCCTGCGGCTGGCCACCGGCGACAGCATGACCTTCTCGGGCGCCGTGCCGCACGGCGTGTGGAACCGCGGCGACACCGCGGCCGAGCTGATCTGGGTCGTCACGCCGGCCCTCTACTGACCATGCTCCGCGACCCGCCCCGCACCGATCTCGACCCGATCACGCTCAGCGTGATGCTCGGCCGCTTCGACGCGATCGTCCGCGAGATGACCCGCACGCTCGAGCAGACGGCGTGGACCTCGATCCTCGCGGTCTGCCACGACTTCTCCTGCGCGCTCTACGACGCGGACGCGCGCCAGATCAGCATGCACGACGCGCTGCCGATCCACACCACGTCGCTGCACCTCGTGCTCCAGGAGATCGCCGAGGCCTTCGAGGGCCGGGTCGACGACGGCGACGTCTTCCTCTGCAACGACCCGTACCGCAAGAACACCCACGTCGGCGACCTGGTCACGGCGTGTCCCGTCTTCCATGCCGGGCGGCATCTGTTCTGGGCGGTGACCAAGGGCCACCAGCTCGACACGGGCGCCTTCGTCGCCTCGTCGGTGACGGCGTCGGCGCAGAACGTGTGGCAGGAGGGCATCCAGATCCCGCCACTGAAGCTGACCGACCGCGGGGAGCTCCGCGCCGACGTCCTCGACCTCTATCTCGCCAACGTCCGCTACCGCGACCTGCTCCACGGCGACCTCCTGGCGCAGCTCGCGTCGATCGAGAAGTGCCGCCAGAGGACGATCGAGCTGTGCGACGAGTACGGCCCCGACGAGGTCATGCGCTACGTCGACGAGGTGATCGCCTATGCCGACCGCCGCATGGCGGCCGAGCTGCGCGCGATGCCCGACGGCGAGTACCGCGGCGAGCACTGGATCGACTCGGACGGGGTCGACGGACTGGACATCCCGATCCGCGTGACCGTGCGCAAGCGGGACGACCGGGTCGTGGTGGACTTCTCCGACAGCGGCCCCCAGGCCCCCGGCGGCGTCAACGGATCGCTCGCCACCAGCCGCGCGGCCGCGGCGATCCCGTTCCTCTACTACGTGGACCCCGACATCCCCCACAACCAGGGCTGCATCGACCACATCGACGTGGTGCTGCGCGAGGGGACGATCTGCCTGGCGACCTACCCGGCGTCGACCTCGTGCGCGACGGCGATCCCGTCCGATTGCATGCACGACGCGATCAACAAGGCGATGGCCGGCGGCGTGCCCGACCTCGTGTCGGCCGGTGGCACCAAGCAGTCCAACCTGCCGCAGTTCTCGGGCGTCGATCCGGGAACCGGCGAGGAGTGGGCGGTGATGCTCTTCAACGGCACCGGCGGCTCCGGCGCCGCCAAGGACTGCGACGGCTGGCCCCTCTTCGAGTCGATCGCCAGTCAGGGCGCGATCAAGATCCAGCCGATCGAGCAGGTCGAGCTGCTCTTCCCGCTGCGGATCGAGCAGATGGAGATCGAGACCGACTCGATGGGCCACGGAGCGTCGATCGGCGGCGCCGGCACGCGCCTGGTCGTGCGTCCCCTCGGCGGCGAGACGGAGTGCGTCACCTTCGGCGACGGCGTGGCCAACCCGCCGCACGGCGTGCTCGGCGGCACTCCCGGGCACGGCGGAGGCACCTTCGCCGAGGACCGGATCTCCGGGACGCGGCGGTTCGTCTCCTCCGCGGGACGAATCCTCCTGAGCAAAGACGAGATCTGGGTGAGCGTGTCGACGGGCGGCGGGGGCTACGGGCTGCCGGCCGACCGGCCCGCCGAGCGGGTGCGCCGCGACGTGCGCGACGGCATCGTCAGCGTCGAGGCGGCGCGAGACGTCTACGGCGTCGTGCTCGGCGCCGGCCCGGATCCTGCGGTCGACGAGGCGGCGACGGCGCGGCGGCGAGACGAGCTGCGTGCCCGACCCCGGCCCTTGATCGACCCCGATGTCGCGCGCGCCTCGCGCTGGCTGGAGCGCCGCATGCGCGAGGGCGACGTCTATCTGCTCAACCCCCTGTGAGCATCGAGTACCGCATCGGCGTCGACATCGGCGGCACGTTCACCGACTTCACGCTGCTCGGTTCCGGCGGGGAGCTGTGGCTGTGGAAAGAGGACTCGACGCCCCAGGATCCGCTCGCGGCGATCGAGCGGGGGCTTGCCGCGCTGGCCGCACAGCGCGGCGTCGGCCTCGAGGATCTGCTCTCGGCCACGCGACTCTTCGTCCATGGCACGACGATCGCCACCAACCTGCTGATCCAGCGCGACGGGCCGCGCACCGCGCTGCTGTGCACCGAGGGCTTCCGTGACCTGCTGCACTTCCGCGACGGCTTCAAGTCCGAGCGCTTCGACATCCACTTTCCCCATCCCGAGCCGCTCGTGCCGCGCTGGCTGCGGATCGGTGTCGCGGAGCGCGTCGGCCCCGGCGGTGAGGTCGTGCGGCCGCTGGACGAGGCCGCCGTCGTCGCCGCCTGCGCGAGGATGCGCGACGCTCAGATCGAGGCGGTCGCGATCGCTCTGCTCTGGTCCATCGCCAACCCGGCGCACGAGCGGCGGGTCGCCGAGATCGTCACCGCCGAGCTGCCCGATGCGCATGTGGTCTGCTCGTCGGACGTGCTGTCAGAGCTGCGCGAGTGGGAGCGGACGTCGGCGACGGTGCTCAGCGCCTACGTGCGGCCGCGGATCGCGTCCTATCTGACGCGGCTGGAGTCGACGCTGAAGGCCGCGCGACTGCCCGCGGCGCCCCTCGTGATGCAGGTCAACGGCGGGTGCGGACAGGTCGCCGACATCCTTCGGCGGCCGGTGTCGGTCCTGTCGTCGGGCCCGACCGCGGCGCCCGCGGCGGCGCTGCACGCGGGGCGCGGCATCGGCGCCCGCGACCTCATCACGATGGACATCGGCGGCACCAGCTGCGACGTCTGCATCATCCGAGACGGCCAACCGGGTGTCTCGCGCGAGCTGCGCGTCGACGATCAGCCGCTGGGAGTGCCCGGCATCGAGATCCACTCGATCGGCGCCGGGGGCGGCAGCATCGCCTCCGTCGACGCCGGCGGCGCCCTGCGCGTCGG
>JAOPZQ010000038.1 GCA_025964075.1 Solirubrobacterales bacterium
CGTGGTCGTCAGCAGGCGCTTGAGATACGCGTACACGCTCGCGTCCACGCTACCGTCCGCGCCGGTGGAGAAGCCCATCGCGCTCCTGCTCCTCCCGCGCCAGCTGGAGGAGTTCATCCTTCGCGACCAGGCTCGCGACCTGCTGCGCGCACCGCGCGTCGTCGCGGTCGAGCCTGCGCGCATGCCCTACGGCGCCTACGCGCGCCTGCCGCGGTTCGCCGGGCGCACGCTCGCGCGGCTCCAGGCGCGGCGGCTGCGGATCCGCCTGAAGGCCCCGGTCGCCGTCGTCGTGATGTTCCACCCCCTCCAGTTGACGCTGGCCGAGGCGCTCCTCGCCCGCTACCCCGGGGCGGAGCTGTGGTACTCGCGCTGGGATCGCTACGAGCACGCCTACGACGCGTCCCCCCGGCTCCGGACGAAGCTCGCGGCGCTGCACGCGCGCGCGGCCGGCCGAGCCGACTTCGTCTTCGCCGTCAGCGACGCGCTCGCCGAGATCGAGCACGAGGCCGGCCGCCACGCGCTCGTCGTCCCGAGCGCCCATGACTCGTTCCCCGCGCCCGACCCGGAGAGCGCGGTCATCGCGGTGTCCCTCGGTCACCTCGGGTGGCGCACGGACTGGGCGCTCCTCCGGCGCGTCCTCGACGGCATGTCCGAGCTCACGCTGCTGCTCGTCGGCGACCGCCACGACGGGGAGTCCGAGGACGACGGCGACTTCGCCGCGGTGCGCGCGCATCCGCGCGCGGTGTGGCTCGGACGCCTGGGCGACGAGGCCGCGGCGCGGATCGTCCTGTGCGCCGACGTCGGGATCGTCCCGTTCAAGGTCGAGCCGTTCAACGACGCGGGCCTCCCGCAGCGGATCATGAAGTACGCCCGGGTGGGCAGGCGGACGATCGCGCCCGACCTGCGCGGCGTGCGCACGTGGGAGCGGGCGATCACCGTGGCGTCCGGCCCCGACGCCTGGATCGCCGCGCTGCGCGCCGCCCGCGGCGCGCGAGTCGCGCCCGACCGCGAGCTCCGCGATTGGGCGCTCGACCAGACGGCGTTCGAGATCAACACGCCGCTGTGGGATCGCCTGGAAACGCTCGGCGTGGCGGAGTTCGCGTGAGGGATGACACAATCCGGCGAGCTTTGGGCGCCCTTAAGGGGGCAGTTTGCCGCGATCCCGTCATCCAGCTTATGCCGGACACGCCGATTCCCGGACCTTCGGCGCGCGCGGATCGCGACTTTCAGGGACGCAGGAGCGGGAGCTGGTGGTGGCGGCCGGGGGCGGAGACAAAGCGGCGCGCCGGCAGCTCGTGGAGTCGTTCCTGCCGGCGATCGCCGGGATCGCTCGCCGCTTCGACACCCGTGGGGGAGGCAGACGGAGCGAGTTGATGCAGGAGGGAGTCGTCGGGCTGCTGTTCGCCGCCGAGCGGTACGACCCGCGCCTCGAGACGCCGTTCTGGGGCTACGCCACCTTTTGGGTCCGCAAGGCGATGCAGGAGCTGGTCGCGGAGGTGGACCGGCCGGTCGCCCTCTCCGACCACGCAGTTCGCGGCCTGGCCCGGATCAGGGCCGCTCGCCGCGACCATCTGCAGGCGCATGGCGCTGAGCCTACGAACGCGGAGCTCGCCGCCGCGACGGGCTTCACTCCGGCGCAGCTCTACAGCCTGCTGGCGGTCGAGCAGACGCCGCGGGGCTTGGAGGAGCCGGTGGGCGCCGACGAGAGCAGCGCGGCCACCTTCGGGGAGACGATCGCGGACCCGGGCGCCGAGCAGGAGTACGAGCACGTGCTCGACGAGATGGAGGTGCGGGATTTCGCCAGCCGGCTCGACGAGCGCGAGCGCGAGGTGCTGTGGGCCCATTACGGGCTCGGCCAGCCCCCGCAGACGCTGAGCGAGATCGGCGCCGGCCTCGGGCTCACCGCCGAGCGTGTCCGACAGATCGAGGCGGGCGCGTTGGCGAAGCTGCGCAACGCAGTGGTGGAGCCGCCCAATGCCGAGACCTGAGGGCATTTGAATCCGGGGGTCCCGCACTTACTACGAGTTAATGGGAAGCCATGAGCTCTGAGTCTGCGCTCCGACACCACGCCTTCGTGTACGAGTCTGACGACGAGTACGTCGGGCGCTCGGTCGCGTTCCTGAAGGAGGGTCTCGAAGCGGGCGAGGGCGCCATCGTCGGGAACGCGCGCGGCGGGCTCGCCATGATGCGGGAAGCGCTGGGGCGTGACGCCGACCGGGTGTCCTTCGTCGACGTCAGCTCGACCTACACCCGGCCCGCGCGGGCCGTGGCGGCGTACTACGGAACGTTTCTCTCGCACCTTCGACGGACGCCGTCGGTACGGGCCGTGGCCGATTTGCAGCTCGGACCGACATCCGCGGAATGGGACGAGTGGATGGCGTACGAGGCGATCACCAACCTCGCGTATTCCCACCTGCCGGTTTGGGTCCTGTGCACCTACGACGCCAACGCGCTGCCGGACCCGGTCGTCGAGAGCGCGGGGCGAACCCACCCCAAGATGCTCGGCGCCGGGTGGCAGGCAAGCGAGGACTTCGAGGATCCCCGGGCCGTGGTCCGGAAGCTCGCCCCCGAGCCCTACCCGCTTCCCGAGCTCCGCTCGTTCTCCGCCGGCGAGGACCTGGAGGCCTTCCGCGAGCGGCTCGCGCGCGAGCTGGCGGCCGAGAGGGTGCCGGAAGCCAAGGCCCTCGAAATGCTCGTCGCGGGCACCGAGGTCGCCGCGAACGCGATGAGGCACGGCGCTGGGATCGAGGAGGTTCGCATGGGGCGCGCGGAGGGCCGATTCGTCTGCGAGATCGTCGACCGCGGGAGCGGCTTCGATGACCCGGTGGCCGGCTATCTGGCGCCGCGGGAGGGAACCGGCACCGGCCTATGGGTCGCCCGCCAGTTGGCCTGGCGGCTCGAGTTCTTCCACTCGCCGGGAGGGTTCACCGCGCGGATCTGGTCGTAGCGCTTGGGTTTGGCGCCCCGGCGCTTACTTAACACTGCAGCCCGAGCGACCGAGACGGCTGACTCGAGCGATCGAGATGAGCCCTGACCCCTGGCTGGCCATCGACGCGACTACGCCGCCCGCTCTCCGTGCGCGCGAAGTTCGGCGGGAATGGGAGCATTTCGTCGGCGAGGGCAGGCTGAATGGGACGCGTAAGCCGGTGGCCGATTCGTGGCGACGGTCGCGCGACGCGGGAGTCGACCCCTCGGGCAGCCGGTTGGCCCCCGTCGCCGCCGATCGCGACGAGGCGTTCGCGCGTTGGGAAGCGCATCCACTGGCGGCGGCGGCGGCGCTGGTCCGCGACTCGCTGGCGAGCATCGCCGCCGAGTCGGACCACCTGGTCGTCGTGACCGACGCCGAGGGAATGCTGCTCCAGCTCGGGGGCGACGCCCGAGTTCGCTCTCGGGCGGCCGACTCGATGAACTTCACGGAAGGGGCCCTGTGGAGCGAGAACGGGGCGGGCACGAACGCTATCGGGACGGCGTTGGCGGCGGATCATGCAGTGCAGGTCTTCGCCAGCGAGCACTTCGTCGAAGCAGTCCACGCGTGGACCTGCTCGGCGGCCCCCGTCCACGACCCGGAGACGGGTGAGCTGCTTGGCGTCATCGACCTGACTGCCCTGCAAGAACAGGTGCATCCGGACACCCTCGCGGTCGTCGTGGCGACCGCACGCGCCGTCGAGACCCACCTCCGCCGCGGCCTGCAACAGCGCGACGCACGGCTGCGCGCGCGCCATCAGGATCGCATCGCCGGTGGCGCCGCTCGCCGCGCGCTGGTCGCCCCCACCGGGCGACTCGTCGCCGACGACTTCAGAGGATGGTTGCGGGGCACGCGGCTCGAGCTGCCGCCGGGCGGCGGTGACCTGGTCCTCCCCTCCGGAAGGCGCGCGTTCGCAGAGCCGGTCGGGCAGGGCGAGGCCTTCGTCGTGTGGGATCTGGCCAGCGCACGGGCGCAAGGCAGCCCTGCCCGCGACGAGCTGAACATGCTCGCCGACGAGCAGGGCGCGCTGCGGCGCCTGGCGATGGCGGTCGCGCGCGCGGTCCCCCCACCCGAGGTGTTCGCGGCGGTTGCACGCGAGGTCGGCCAGCTCCTGGGCGTCGATGCCACGCACGTCGGCCGGTACGGGCGCGACGGCACGGCGACCGGCGTCGCAGGCTGGAGCCGCGCGGGCGATCACACACCCGTCGGCATCCGGGCCGCCATGGAAGGCGACACCGTCATGGCGATGGTGTTGCGCACCGGGCGGCCTGCGCGACTGGACGGATACGACGATGCCTCCGGCCCTGGGGCCGCCCTCGGCCGCGAGATGGGCCTGCACTCGTCGGTCGGCGCCCCGATCGTCGTCGAGGGGCGTCTGTGGGGCGTGATGGTCGCCTCGTCGAAGGACGAGCGGCCGCTGCCGGCGGTCACCGAGGCGCGCCTCGCGGCGTTCACCGAGCTCGTCGCGACGGCGATCGCGAACAGCGAGGCGCGGACCGAGGTGCGACGACTTGCGGACGAGCAGGCGGCGCTGCGCCGCGTGGCGACTCTCGTCGCCCAGGGAGTGCCTCCGAGCCACCTCTTCGGCGCCGTCGCGGAAGAGGTCGGCAGGGTGCTGGGCACGGACCTCGTGGGCTTGATCCGCTTTGAGACCGACGACACGGTGACCGTGATCGCCCGCTGGGCCGCGGTCGGCGAGCATGCCGCACTCGCGGCTCGCCGTCCGCTCGTCGAGGGGGATATTGCGATGACCGTCTGGCGGACCGCCCGCGCCGCCCGGCTCGACGACTGGGACGGCGTTCCCGGGGCCACGGCCGCCTTCGTTCGCGACGAGCTCGGAGTCACGTCCTCGGTCGGCAGCCCGATCGTCGTCGAAGGACGGTTGTGGGGGGCCCTGCTCGTCCACTCGACACAACCCGAGCCGCTCCCCGCGGACACGGAGCCGCGCCTGTCGAACTTCAGCGAGCTCGTCGCCACCGCCGTCTCGAACGGCCAGGCCCGGGCCGAGGTGCAGCGCCTCGCCGACGAGCAGGCCGCGCTCCGGCGCGTGGCGACTCTCGTCGCCCAGGGAGTGCCTCCGA
>JAOPZQ010000043.1 GCA_025964075.1 Solirubrobacterales bacterium
TCGTACGCGGCCTGCTCGTGGCTCGCCGTCGCCTCGATGTAGCCGCGCACGAGGACCTTCTGCATGAGCCGCTCGTTCTCGGTGTCGCCGAACGCCTCGCGGGCCGCCCGCTCGAGCAGCGCCTGCACCCCGGCGGCCCGGTCGGCCGGCGTCGCGCCGGTCGCGAGCGGGCTCTCGGCCAGCCGGTGCGGCACCCGGTAGTTGCGCAACGCGTCGCGGACGGCCTCGAGCGTGACCTCGGGGGTCGCGCCGTTGGGCGACGGCGGCTCCTCGACCGGCGGCGGCAGGCCGAGCTCCGCGTAGATGCGGTCGCGCTGGAACCCGAGGAGGCCGCCGGGGCCGTAGTCGATCCGGTGGCACTCGACGATCGCTCCGGCGAGCTCGACGTCGAGGTCCTCGAGATGGACCGCGCCGACGGCCTCGGCGAAGCGCAGTGCGCCCTGACGCCGCGGCGTGATCGGCATGTAGGCGTACCGCGGGTTCTGCGCGCCGGAGCGCAGGATGCCGGCCATGCCGAGCATCGCCTGCACCCGGCCCTTCGGGTCGTGCGTGAAGTCGACCGAGGAGTGCCACATGACGCTGTCGCCGAGCTCCCGATGCTCGCGGGCGTGCGCGAGCCAGCGGCCGACGACGGGATCCTCGTCGGCGAACGCCGGCGCGCTCGACGGGCTCATCGCGATGAGGAAGCCGCTGACGGCGTCGGCAGCGTCGCGGGCGACGGCGACCCGGTCGGGGGCCCGGAGGAAGTAGGGCTCGCACAGCTGCCACCAGGGGCCGGCGCCCCGGTCCTTCAGGCGCGCGCGGACGTCGACGGCGTCCCCCGGCTGGACGTCGTCGATCCGGTAGTGGATGCTCCCCTCCCACCCGTAGCCCCAGCGGATGGCCTCGCTCTCGACGAGGTGGGCCATGTCGATCGAGAGCACAGTGCTCCCGTTTCGGGCGCGCTCGTACAGGTGGTCGACGATCTGGCGGCGCAGCTGGCGCTCGCGCTCCTGGTCGCGGCGGCGCAGGTCGGCGTGCAGGGCGCGGCGGACGAGCTCGTGCAGCGCGAGGCCCTCGCCGACCGGCTCCGTGAACGTCCGGCGCCGCAGCCAGGTGTAGGCCTCTTCGGCGTCCGTGTCGGGGAGCACCGAGCGCAGGAGCGCGGGGGTCGTCAGCCGGGCGATCGAGGCGACGCCGAGCGCGTCGAGATGGCCGCCCTCGAGCTCGGACTCCGCGAGCTGGCGGATCAGCGAGCGAACCACCTCCGGCGGGTCATGCGCGCCCTGGGGGCGCCAGTCGGGGCTCGCGTTCTCGGCCGCGAGGGCGAGCGCCAGCGGCGATCCTTCGGCCCAGGCGGCGACGTCGCGGGCGCGACGCTCGTCCGTGACGCCGTGGGCGCGCAGCAGCGCCAGCGCCTCGTCCTCCTCCAGCGCCCGGAGCTCGACCTCCATCGTCAGGTTCTCCCACCCGCCCTGGCGCCAGCCCGCCTCCGGCGGGCGCCGGCCCGCGATCACGACCTTCGCGGCCGCGGGCAGGCTGGGGAGGACGCTGCGGCGCAGGTACCCGCCGAGCGCGGACATCCGCTCGTAGGTGTCGAACATGATCAGGGGCCGGGCGTCGTCGCGGGCCGGGGCGAGCACGTGCTCGATCGCATCGGGGGCCGGAGCCAGGTCGCGGCCCTCGACCACGTGCACCGTCCATCCCTGCTCGTCGGCGCGGCGGCCGAGCTCGCGCAGCAGCGTGCTCTTGCCGATCCCGCCGGGGCCGTGAACCAATGCCACGCTGGCCGACTGCTCCTCCGTGAGAAGCCCCTCGAGCCGGCTCAGCTCGCCCAGCCGCCCCACGAACCGCTGCCGATCGCGGTCAGCTAGACGAAAGGCCAGGGTGGACATGTGGAGAACCTATCGCCCGAACCTGGGGCCACCCCAAGGATCCAAAAGGCGTGGCACTGGCACTACCGACTCAGAACAGCCCGAGTTGCGGGGCGGCGACGGGCTGCGGGAAGGCCGCGTCGGGCTCCGGCACGTCCTCCTCGGGCTCCGGAACGGGCTCCATCTCGACCGGGGGCGGCGCCGCCGGCGCCGGCGTCGGTACCGGCAGCGCAAGCAAGTCCGGAAGGCGGGCGAAGTCGGCCCGCAGCGTCTCGAGCATCGAGGGCGTGTACAGCGCCGCCGCGGGGTGGAAGATCGGGTACAGGCGCACCGAATGGGCGCCGAACGCCCGCGCCTCGGGCTGACCGTGGACCCGCGTGATGCCGGCCGGGTCGCCCCGCAGGAGCTTCGTCGCGAAGTTGCCCAGGGTGCAGATGACCTTCGGCTGGATCAGCTCGACCTGGCGCCGCAGGTAGTCCTCGCACGACGCGATCTCGTCGGGATGGGGGTCGCGGTTGCCGGGAGGACGGCACTTCAAGGTGTTGCAGATGAAGACGTCCCCGCGCGTCAGGCCGATCTCGCCGAGGAGCTTCTCGAGCAGCTTCCCGGCCTGGCCGACGAACGGCAGGCCCTGCTTGTCCTCGTTCGCGCCCGGGGCCTCGCCGACGAACATCAGGTCGGCGTCGGCGTTGCCGGAGCCGAAGACGACGGTGGTGCGGGTCTGGGCGAGCGCGCACTTCGTGCACGTGCTCGCCTCCCGGTAGACCTCCTTGAGCCGTTCGCGACGCTCGGCCGGGCTGAGCATCGGGCGATGGTAGCTCCACCAGATGACGGTGTTGGGCACCCCGCAGGGGTCACCTTCCGCACAGTGCGGGGTATACTCGGTGACACGGCCGTCACCTTCGTCGAGGGACGGACCTTCCCCAAGGAGAACCCCCAGAGCAGCATTCGACCCGGTATCCCGACGGGAACCGGAGCCGGTATGAGCCCCCCCTCCTCCACGCTCGGGCGTTGCGCGACCGTCGGCGCCGGCCGTCTCGGCCGGACTTTGGCCGACGCGCTCCGCGCCGCTTCCGTCGCCGTCGACGGACCCCTCGGCCGCGGGGCCGACGGCGCCGGCGCGGACGTCGTGCTCCTCTGCGTCCCCGACGCCGAGATCGCCGCCGCCGCGCGATGTATCGCCGCCGGCCCGCTCGTCGGGCACTGCTCGGGCGCCACCGGCCTCGACGTCCTCGCGCCGCATCAGGCGTTCGGCCTGCACCCGATGATGACCGTGACCCACCGGGGAGCCGACTTCGCCGGCGCGGGCGCGGCGATCGGGGGCACCACCGAGCGGGCGCTCGACACCGCTCGCGCCCTCGCCGAGGCCGTCGGCCTCGTGCCCTTCGCGATCGACGACGCCGACCGTGCCGCGCATCACGCCGCGTGCTCGATCGCCTCGAACTTCCTGCTGACCCTCGAGGGCGCCGCCGAGGCGCTCGCCGTCTCCGCCGGGGCGCGGCGCGAGCTCCTCGTCCCGCTCGTCCGCGCCGCGGTCGAGAACTGGGCGCGCGACGGCGCCGGCGCGGCGCTCACGGGGCCGATCGCCCGGGGCGACGAGGCGACCGTCGCCCGCCAGCGCGCGGCGGTGACGCAGTTGGCGCCCGAGTTCCTTCCCGCCTTCGACGGGCTCGTCGACGCGACGAGGGTGCTCGCGTGAGGACGATCCGGAGCATCGCCGAGCTCCGCGCCGCGCTGGCGCCGCCGCGCCGAGACGGCCGCACGATCGGGCTCGTCCCGACGATGGGCGCGTTCCACGAGGGGCATCGGTCGCTGATCCGCCGCGCCCGGGAGGACAGCGATCTCGTCGTCGTCTCGCTGTTCGTCAACCCGACGCAGTTCAACGACCCCGCCGACCTCGATCGCTATCCCCGCGACGAGGGCCAGGACGCCGCCCAGGCCGCCGATCTCGGCGTCGACATCCTCTTCGCGCCGGCGCCCGAGGAGATGTACCCGCCCGGGTTCGCGACGACGGTGCACGTCGCCGGCCTCGCCGACGTGCTCGAGGGCGAGCACCGGCCCGGCCACTTCGACGGCGTCGCCACGGTCGTCACGAAGCTGCTGAACATCGTCGGGCCGGACGTCGCCTACTTCGGCCAGAAGGACGCCCAGCAGGCGCTGCTCGTCCGCCGGTTCGTGCGCGACCTCGACCTCCCCGTCCAGATCGAGATCTGCCCCACCGTGCGCGAGCCCGACGGCCTCGCCCTCTCGAGCCGCAACGTGCTGCTCGGTCCGGAGGACCGGCGGCGCGCCATCGCGCTCTCGCGAGCGCTGGCGACGATCCGCGCCGCCGTGGCCACCGGCGAGCGCGACGCGGCGGCGTTCCGCGCCCGGGCGCGCGCGGCGATGGAGCCCTACGACGTCGAGCCCGAGTACCTGGAGCTCGTATCCGCCCACACGCTGGCACCGCTCGCGCGGGTCGACGGCGAGGCCCTGGCCGTCGTCGCCGCCCGTGTGGGCCCGGCCCGACTCATCGACAACACCCCGATCTCCCAGACCAGTGCGGTGGCGACCCGGCTCGCGTAGCGGGCGCCAACCGCCGACGACAGGAGGCATTGCCATGTCCGCCGCTCCCACCGCAGCCCCTCCGGTAACGGACCGACTCCCCATGACGCTCCCGCGGCTGGCCGAGAAGAAGCGCCTCGGCGAGCCGATCGTGATGATCACCGCCTACGACCACCCCAGCGCGCGCGTCGCCGACGAGGCCGGCGTCGACCTCGTGCTCGTCGGCGACTCGGCCGCCAACGTCGTGCTCGGCTACGACTCGACCGTGCCGATCTCGGTCGACGAGCTGCTCATGCTCTCCGCCGCCGTGCGCCGTGGCCTGCGCCGGCCGTTCCTCGTCGGGGATCTGCCGTTCGGCTCCTACGAGGCCTCGGACGAGCAGGCCGTCCGCACCGCTCAGCGGTTCGTCAAGGAGGCCGGCTGTGACGCCGTCAAGCTCGAGGGCGGCGGCAGCTCGGTCGATCGCGCCCGCGCGATCGTCGCCGCCGGCATCCCGGTGATGGGCCACGTCGGGCTGACCCCGCAGACGGCCACGGCGCTCGGCGGCTACCGCGCGCAGGGCCGGACCGCCGACCGCGCGCTGCAGGTCGCGCGCGACGCCGTCGCGCTGCAGCAGGCCGGCTGCTTCGCGATCGTCTTCGAGGCGATTCCGTCGGCGGTCGCCGAGGCCCTGATGGAGCGGATGGAGATCCCGGTGATCGGCATCGGCGCCGGGCCGGCGACCGACGGCCAGGTGCTGGTGTTCCACGACCTCCTGGGGATCCGCGAGGGCCACGGCGCCCGCTTCGTCAAGCGCTACGCCGACCTCATGGACGAGATGATCGCCGCCACGAGCCGGTACGCCGACGACGTCCGCACGCACGCCTTCCCCGAGGCCGAGCACACGTACTCGATCGACCCGGGCGAGCTCGTCGAGTTCAGAGCGGCGCTATAGGGCGCCGAACCCCCTTTTCCGACACGGTGGAAGCCAAGGGGGGCCTGGCCCTCTGACCCGACGAGGAGCGCATGGGCGAGCGAGACGTGCGGGGACGTTCTCGCGGTGTCCGATCCCCAGGGCGCGATCTTCGCGCTCTCTGCGGGAGAGCTCGAAGACCAGGACGCGGCGCGCGCCGGGTCCTCGACTAGACTGCGCCGGCCATGGCCCGCTTGTCTCAGGTCTTCGCGCCACGCGAACGGGAGTACTTCGACCTCTTCGAGGAGCAGGCGCGCAACATCGAGCGCGCCGCCCGCCTGCTCGACGAGATGCTGGACAACTACCCGGACACGGCCGCGCTCGCGCGGGACATCCTCGACTGCGAGCACGAGGGCGACCGGATCACCCACGACGTGATCCACCGCCTGAACGAGACGTTCGTCACGCCGATCGACCGTGAGGACATCCTGATGCTCGCCTCGGCGCTCGACGACATCGTCGACTTCACCGAGGAGGTCGCGGACTACCTCGGCCTCTACAAGATCGAGGCGCCGATGGAGCAGGCACAGCGGCTGGCCCACATCCTGCATCAGGCGACGCGCCAGATCGCCGAGGCGATGCCCCGGCTGCGCAACTTCGGCGACATCTCGCACTACACCGTCGAGGTGAACCGGCTGGAGAACGACGGGGACCGGGTGACCCGAGAGGCTGTGGCATCGCTCTTCGATACGGGTATCGACCCCATGGTCGTGATCCGTTGGAAGGACATCTTCGAGCGCCTCGAAGCGGCCATCGACTCGACCGAGCGAGTGGCCAACATCCTCGAGGGCGTCATCATCAAGAACCGCTGACCGCGGTTCCCTGAGCTCCGCGTGCATCACAGCGACGTCATCCTCGTACTCGTCGTGGGCATGGCGCTCGCCTTCGACTTCACGAACGGCTTCCACGACACGGCGAACGTCGTCGCGACCTCGATCTCCACCCGCGCGCTGCCGCCGCGCGTGGCGGTGGCGATCGCCGCGGTGCTCAACTTCGTCGGCGCGTTCGTGTCTCTCAAGGTCGCGGCGATCGTGGCCAAGGGCATCGTCCACGCCGGGAGCGTCACGACGACGATCGTCTTCGCGGGACTGATCGGCGCGATCGCCTGGAACCTCGTCACGTGGTTCTTCGGGCTCCCCTCGAGCTCGTCCCACGCGCTGATCGGCGGCGTCGTCGGCGCGACGATCGCCGCCCACGGCACCAAGGCGGTGATCGGCGAGGGGGTCGTGGGCAACGTCCTCATCCCCGCGGTGATCGCCCCGGTGCTCGCGTTCGTCGTCGCCGCGATCGGCATCATCATCGCCTACCGGATGGTCGGCCGCCTCCGCCCGGGACGCGTCTCGCGGGCGTACCGCCTCGGCCAGATCGTCTCCGGCGGTCTGCTCGCCCTGGCGCACGGCACGAACGACGCGCAGAAGACGATGGGCGTGATGACTCTGGCGCTCGCCGCGAACGGCAACATCTCCGAGACCGCGGGCGTGCCCACCTGGGTGAAGCTCACGGCCGCGAGCGCGATCGCGCTCGGCACCTACTCCGGCGGCTGGCGGATCATCAAGACGATGGGCACCCGCATCATCAAGATGGATTCGGCGCAGGGATTCGCGGCACAGGGGGCGGGCGCGACCGTCATCCTCACCGCCTCCCACTTCGGGTACCCCCTGTCGACCACGCACGTGATCTCGGGTGGCGTCATGGGCGCCGGCGCGGCGAAGCGCCTGTCGGCCGTGAAGTGGGGCGTGGCCGGCAACATCGCGCTGGCGTGGCTGCTGACGCTCCCGGCCGCCGGCGGCGTCGGCGCCTTGGTCTACGGCGTGACCCAGATCTTCGGCAGCGGAGCCGCCGGGCCGCTGGTGGTCACCATCGCGTGCGTCGGGCTGATCGCGATGCTCTTCCTGAGGCGCGCGCAGGGCGCCGAGCCGGCCGCCGTGACGGTGGCCGAGTGACCAGGCTGGCCGTCCTCGTCGACGTCAAGGCGCTCCTCAAGGTCGTCTGGATCTCCCTCGTGGCGGGGGTGGGCGTGATCGCCGCGTTCTCGCTCGTCGTGCTCGCCACGACCCGCGCGGGTGACCTGCGCCGCAGCGACCGTACCGGCGCGGCGGTCCTCTACGGGTTTCTCGCGGCCCTCGGCGTCGCCGGCTGTGCGTTCGCGCTGTGGCGGGGCTACCTGTACGTGGTTCAGAAGTAGCGCTACCCCCGCTTGGCCCGTCGGTTCTGGATCACGACGTTCGCCAGCATCCCGCCGACCGCGACGACGAAGATCAGGGTCCCGATCACGTTGATCTGCGGCGGCGTGGCCACGAGCGCCGAGCCCCTGACGAACAGCGGGAA
>JAOPZQ010000116.1 GCA_025964075.1 Solirubrobacterales bacterium
CGGTGCCGGCGGTCGCCGCGCGGCAGGTCGCCACGGCCTTCGTCCCGCACGCGTGATATCGAGCGCCACCGGTCGTGCTGGCGATCGTGGCCTCGACGCAGCCCTGCTTCGCGGCCGAACTGCCGCCCAGGAACACGATCGCCGCGACGGCGGCGACGCAGAGCACGACGATCGCGCCGCCCAGCCAGGCGACGAGGCGGCGCTCGCCCCTCCCCAGCGCGCGTACGGGCGTGTTCTGCCGCGCCCAGTGACCCTCCAGCGGCATGTTGCGGAGTCTACGGGGCCGTTTATGACAATCGGTCCAAACCCGCGAGCCGCACGTACTCCCCACGGTCGATGTGCAGCTTTGCGCCGCTCTCCAAGAATCCCCGGCCTTACCGATGGTCGGCGGGACGGCCCTGCCGGCGTAGCTCTGGAAGGAGACAACTACTCCGCATGTGGTCCGCCTATCCCACCTGGTTGAACCCCGGCGACAACGCGTGGCAGATGACCGCTGCGACTCTCGTCGGGCTCATGAGCATTCCCGGCCTCGCCGTTCTCTACGGCGGCGTCATGCAGAAGCGCTGGTCCGTGAACTCGATGATGATGACGTTCGTCGCGTTCTCGCTGGTCATCGTCCTCTGGGTCCTCTGGGGCTTCAAGATGGCCTTCGGGGAGCCTCAGCACCTGTTCGGTGCAAGCCACGGCATCCTGGCCAACCTCTGGGGCAAGCCCGGCTCGGTGCTCGGTCATATAGCCGAGCAGGGACAGGCCGGGATCCCGTTGATCACCACCGGTCCAGCGTTCCATTTCCCGACCTCGACGCTGGTCTACTTCCAGCTCGTGTTCGCGGCGATCACGCCGCTGCTGATGCTCGGATCGGTCCTCGGCCGCTTCAACTTCAAGGCCTGGATCCCGTTCGTGCTGCTGTGGTCCTCGCTGGTGTACACCGTGAACGCGTTCGCGATCTGGGGAGGCGGCTGGTTCGCCCAGCACGGTGCACTCGACTACTCGGGCGGGTACGTCATCCACCTCGCCGCGGGTGTGTCGGGCTTCGTCGCCGCGGCGGTGGTCGGCCCGCGCTTGATGCGGGACCGTGAGGTCGACGCGCCGAACAACCTGTTGATGGTCGCAACCGGTGCCGGTTTGCTGTGGCTCGGCTGGAACGGGTTCAACGGCGGCGACCCGTACTACGCCGGTGCGAGCGCGTCGGCCGCGGTGCTCAACACGAACCTGGCCACGGCGTGCGCGCTGCTGACCTGGGTCGGGCTCGACTACGCCACGCGCCGCAAGCCGTCGCTCATCGGGACGGTCAACGGCATGATCACGGGCCTCGTGGCGATCACGCCCGCCGCCGGCTACGTGAACGGCTGGGGCGCCGGTGCGATCGGCATCGTCGGCTGCATCGTCGTCTACTTCGCGCTCAACTACCTGAGCCGGATGTGGCCGTTCCGCAAGGTCGACGACACCCTCGGCGTGATCTACACGCACGGGTTCGCCGGGCTCTCCGGCGGCCTGCTGGTGGCGGTGTTCGCCGACCCGAAGATGATCATCTACCCGGGCATCGGCAAGACCGCCGACATCACTCCGTTCGCGGGCATCGTCCACGGCAACTGGCACCTGCTGAAAGAGCAGATATTCGCCGCGCTGTGGGTGATCATCTTCTCCGCGATCGTGACGTTCATCCTCCTGAAGCTGATCAACCTCGTCATCCCGCTGCGGATGAAGGAGGCGGACCTGGAGGAGGGCGACCTCGCGGTCCACGGGCACGAGGTGTACCCGTCGGACGTCCCGTCCCTCGGGTTGCCACCGACGACGGCGGCCCCGCCCGTGGCGCCGGAGCCGGCGCCGACCGGCTAGCGCCGACCAACGGAGCAGCGCCGACGGGCGCCCCGCCTCACGGCGTGGGCGCCCGTCGGCGTTCTGCGACGATCTCGCGCAGGGTGGTGACCATCGACTGCGCGGCGGGCAAGACGCCCTTGCCCCGCCGCGTCGCGACGACGACGCGACGCTGCGGGCTCTCGGGGTGCAGCTCGCGCACGACGATGTCCTCGCGGGTGCCGGAGCGCAGCGCCAGTTCGGGGATCAGGGCCACGCCCACCCCGCTGGCCACGAGGCCCTGGACCGTCTGGTAGTCGTCGCTCTCGAAGGAGACGACGGGCTCGAAGCCCGCGGCGCGGCAGCAGCGGACGACGTGCCGGGCGCACGGACTGCGCGCCGAGGTCTGCACCCAGGCCTCGTCGCGGAGGTCCTCGAGGCTCAGCACCGCATGTCCCGCGAGGCGGTGGTCCGGGGGCAGCGCCACGTGCATGGGGTCGGCAACGAGGTCGATCTGCTTGAGGCCGCCCGTGAGGCGCTCGCCGCCGTCCCGGAACTCGAACAGCAGCGCGAGGTCGAGCTCCCCCGCCGCCAGCCGGGGCGCGATCTCCTCGGGCTCACCCTCGACGAGCGAGAGCTCCACCTCGGGGTGCTCGGCGCGGAAGCGCGCGATCGCGGGCGGCATCAGCGTCGCGCCGGCGGTGGGGAACGACGCCATCATGAGCCGTCCGCCGCGGAGCCCGAGGATCGCGTCGAGGTCGGCCTCGGCCGCCTCGAGCCGCCCGATGATGCCGTCGACGTGCTCGACGAGCGCGGCGCCCGCGGCCGTCGGGCGAATCCCACGGCGGTCGCGCTCGACGAGCGTCGCGCCGGTTTCGGCCTCGAGCGTCGCTATCGCCTGGGACACGGCCGACTGCGTGTAGGACAGCGCCGCCGCGGCGGCGGAGAACGAGCCCTGGCTGATGACCTCGCGGAGGACGCGGAGCCGGCTGACGTTCAGCATCAGTACAGCTTATTCCCAAGATCACGGATTGCTGGTTGCTAATGGCAGGTGGAGTGCCGATGCTGGTCTAAACAGATCTGCATACGAACGATCTCTGCCCGGAGGCCCCCCATGAACCCCAAGGTCATCGTTTCCTACGACGACACCGCCGCAGACCGTGACGCGCTCGCGCTCGGTCGTGCACTCGGCGTGGCCGGGGCGGACATCGCCCTCGCCTACGTCCGCCACGACGCGCGCAGCCAGCGCCACCGCGAGGAGCTCCACCAGCACGAGGCGGAGGATCTGCTCGCCCGCGGCGCCATCCAGTACGGCGATCCCGCTCCGGCCTGCCACGTCGTGACCGACGCGTCGACCGCCGACGGCCTGCGCGCGCTCGTCGAGCAGGAGCTCGCCGACGTCATCGTCTTCGGCTCGGACTACCGCACCGCCCTCGGCCACATCGGCTTCGGCACCTCGGCGCGGCGGCTGCTCGACGGCGGCCCCGCCGCCGTGGCGCTCGCCCCCGCCGGCCTGCGGGAGCGGGGCGTGGTCAGCTTCGGCACGATCCGGGTGCTCGGCGGCGAGGGCGACGAGGCCACGCGCGAGACGGCGCGTTCGCTCGCCGCCGCCTTCGGCGCCGAGCTCTCGACCGGCCCCGGCACGGCGGACCTGCTCGTCGTCGCGTCGCGTCCCGAGGCGCCGGCCGGCCGCGTGATGGTGAGCGCGGCGACCGAGTACGCGATCGAGACCGCGACGTCCCCGGTGCTCGTCGTCGCGCGCGGGACGCGCGTCGACTTCGGTGTCCGCGTCACGGTCTGAGGAAAAAGGGGTCTGACCCCTTTTTCCTAGGCGCCCGCGAGGCGCAACCGCTCGGCGACCGCGCTGGTCGCCGAGCTTCCCGCTGCGAGGTCGATCGCGCCGACGCCGGGCAGCAGCGCGGCGAGCTCCGC
>JAOPZQ010000150.1 GCA_025964075.1 Solirubrobacterales bacterium
AGAAGACGTCTTACGCGATATATTGTGTGTTGTGGGTGACTGGTGTTCAGTCGTGTGCTCTTCCGTTCTCTCGGCGCCCACACGTCGAGCGCGCACGAGCCGCCGGGATCGGCGTCGCGGCCGCGCACCTCGACGCGGCCGGTCGATGGGTCGCTCGCCCTCGTGTCGAGGCGGCCCGGGGCCGCGCGCGGGTAGGCGCGCGCGAGGATCCGAGCCGTGCTCGCCGGGATCCCCAGAGCCGTCTGCGCCGGGCAGGCGTAGCGGTTGAGGCTCGGCGACAGGTCGCCGGGCGGCCCGCTCGGGCCGGCGAAGTTGTGGGGGTCCCCGCACGCCTGCTTCCACTGCCACCAGGCGCCGCCCCAGCGGTAGGCGTCCTCCTGGCGCGCGTAGGCGGCGATCTTCCCCGCTTCGGCCGTGGGGTCGCCGAACCAGCCCCACTCGCCCGACCACACCGTGGTGCCGTAGCCGGCGGCGCTCATCGCGGCGAGGCGGAAGCCGGCGTCGACGGAGACGGCGGCGAGGGAGCCGCCGTAGAGGTGCGGCGAGAAGACGACGTTGCGATCGGCGGTGAACGTCGGGAGCGGCGTCAGCGTCGAGCCGACCGCGGACCACTCGACGCTGGGCTCGAAGAACACGATGTGGTGGTAGCCGCCGGGCGCGCCGGCCTCGGCGCGGCGGATCGCGGCGATCGCGCGGGCGTAGAAGCTGCCGATGAGCGCGACCTGCGTGGCGCCGACGCTGACGCCGGGGTTGGGCTCGTTCAGCAGGTCGTAGCCGACGATGGTGGGATCGGCGGCGAACGCCTGCGCGAGCTTCGCCCACGTCGCGACGAGCTCGCCCTGGATCCCGGAGCGGTCGTCCCAGAACGACTGCCACGCGTCGAACACGGCGGGCGATATCTCTCGGGTGCCCAGGCGGCACGTCGGGAGGCCGTCGGTCAGCGTCGCCCACGCCGGCGCCCCGTCCCACCCCTGCCCCGGCGAGAAGCCCGGCAGGCAATGCTCGCCCGGCGGCGTCGCGACGTACTTCCCCCAGGCGTCCTGGTGCATGTCGAGGACGACGTGGATGTCGTGCGCCGCCGCCCAGGTAACGGCCTGGCGGATGCGGGCGACGTACGCCGCGTCGAAGGCTCCGCGGTGCGGCTCGAGCGAGGACCACGAGACGATCAGCCGGACCTCGTCCATGCCGAGCTGCGCGATGTCGGCGAAGTCCTGCTCCGTCAGGGCCACCACCGGCGCGAGCGTCGGCGCGACCGCGTAGTAGTCGCCGAGCGCGTTGACGTCGACGCCGCGGAGGAGCACCTGGCGCCCGGCGTCGTCGTAGATGCCGGCGCTCGCGCTCGCGCCGCGCTCCGCGTGCAGGCGCGGCAGGCCGGCCCGCGCGGCCGCAGGCGCGAGCAGCACCAGGGCCAGCAGGGCGACCCCCCATCGCCGCACGCGGTGGCTACCCGAACCGGACCTTGCCGTTGGACCGCGCCCGGGCCTGCGCGCGGTCGACGAAGTCGAGGCGCTTCTGGGCGGCGCGGAACAGCCTGGTGACGAGCTTCAGGCGCTTGCTCTCCGAGCGCAGGTCGAGGAGGCCCTGCTTGGCGTCGAGTCCGAAGTCAACCGTCGCGGCCATCCCGTACGCGGTCATCGCGCCGAGCTCGTCGGCGTCCGGACGCCGGTCCGTGACGCGCTCGACGAGGTCGGCGTACGTCTCCTGCGCCGCCTCGCTCGCGGCGAAGTCGGGGTCCTCGTCCGCGTCCTCGAGGAACTCGACGACGCCCGCGGGATACGGCAGGTGCTCGAGGCGCTCGACGACGCGGAACGGTCGCGTCCCCCGCGTCAGCAGGTTCATCCGCCCGTCCGGCAGGCGCTCGAGGACCTGCGCGATCTCGCACGCACAGCCGACGCTACGGAGGCCGTCGTCGGACAGCCACACGATCCCGAACTCCGAGGACTCCTCCAGGCAGCGGCCCATCATCGTCTGGTAGCGCTGCTCGAAGATGTGGAGCGGGACGACCTCGGTGGGGAGCGCGACCAGTCCGAGCGGGAACAGCGGGAAGTCGGTGACCAGACGGTCGGGCACGGACTGAGTGTAGGGAGGCCGGGGTAGCTAGACAGACCATGAGCACGAACGTTGCCGTCCTCGGGACGGGGATCATGGGCGCGCCGATGGCGCGCAACATCGCCACGGCCGGCCATCGCGTCCGCGCGTGGAACCGCACACGCGCGAAGGCCGAGCCGCTGACCGAGCACGGCATCGAGGTCGCCGACACGCCGGCGGAGGCGGTCGCGGGCACGGAGGTCGTCGTGACGATGCTCGCAAACGGCGAGGCCGTGCACGCGGCGATGGCCGAGGCCCTCCCCGCGATGCCGTCGAGCGCGGTCTGGGCGCAGTGCTCGACGGTCGGGATCGCGTGGACCGAGCGGCTCTCCGCGCTCGCGGCCGAGCGCGACGTCCCGTTCTTCGACTCGCCGGTCCTCGGCACGCGCCAGCCCGCCGAGGCGGGGCAGCTCGTCGTGCTCGCCGCCGGCCCGGAGGACGTCCGCGACCGGGTGCAGCCGATCTTCGACGCGATCGGCCAGCGGACCGTGTGGCTCGGCGCGGCGGGCGAGGCGACGCGGCTGAAGCTCGTGGCCAACTCGTGGGTGGTCGACCTCGACGCGGCGGTCGCCGAGACGCTCGCCCTCGCTCGAGCGCTCGACGTGCCGGGTGAGCGGTTCTTCGAGCTCATCTCCGGCGGCACGCTCGACTGCCCGTACGCGCACATCAAGGGCAAGGCGATGCTCACCGGTGACTTCACGCCGAGCTTCTCCCTGGAGCTCGCGCGCAAGGACGTCGGGCTGATCCTCGAGGCCGCGAGCTCCGCCGGCCTCGCGACGCCGGTGACCAAGGGCGTGGCCGAGGCGTTCGACCGCGCGATTGCGGCGGGCCACGCCGAGGAGGACATGGCCGCGGCCTACGCCGGCTACGCCTCCGGGTAGCGCCCCTTGCCAGGCCGGCCAGGTGTTCGTAGGCTCGGGCCCGTGGCGCTTCGTCGGGTCCTCGCGGTTGCGCTCGTCCTCGCCGGCATCGGCATCGGCGCCGGCGTCGTCGCCGGCGCATCGGGCGCTCCCCGCTCCGGGTCGTCGGCCCCGACCATCTGTCCGCTCGCCGGCGACAGTGGCACCGCGACGACGCCGTGCTGCGGGCCACCGCGCGCGACCTCACCGGCCAGCATCCGCACGCCGGATGTCGCGTGCCCGGGGCCGTGCGGCACGAACGCGTGCCCGAACCCCACGCCGACCGTCCCGAACCCGACGCCGCTCCCCACGCCGCGGCTGAACATCCCCGCCGGAGGGCTGACCGTCCGTCACGGCCGCTTCCGCGTGACCTGCACGCTCCCGGGAGGCAGCGGCGCCTGCGCGGTCGGCGCCCGCCGCAGCGGCCGGGCGATCGGACGAGGGTCGAAGACGCTCGGTAGTGGGCGGGCCCGCGTGACCGTCCGCCTCGTGCTCGCCGGCCGGGCGATGCTCGGCAACACGCGCCATCACCGGATGCGCGCCCGGCTCACCGCGGAGGCCGGCGGCCGGCGCTCGACGGTCACGGCCGTGCTGCACGGCCGTTAGCGCGGGGTCTCAGCGCGGCTTGCGCGCCGCCAGCAGCAGGTTGTAGAAGATCGCGGCGGGCAACCGACCCTCGAGCACACCGGCGTCCGCCCGCTGCAGGGCGAGGTAGCCGTGGTAGGCGTAGCGGCGCCAGGCCATGGGGATCCCCTCGGGCTCGGCGGTCGCCTCGAGCACGCGGTTGGCCCAGCCGAACCAGTTCGCGAGGAGCTCCTCGCCCCGCACCCGCACCTGGTCGAAGCCGGCGGCGCGGGCGACGCGCTCGAGGTCGCCGGGGGCGAACGCGTGGACGTCGACGTGGCGTTCGAGCTCGTTCTCCTCGGCATGGGCGACGCCGTGGCCGTTCAGCGCCGGCGCGCCGACCGCGCGGCGCCACAGCGGCGCCAGGAGGAGCGCCGAGCGCTTGGGGACCTCGGCGAGCAGATCGCCCCAACGCGAGGGCTCGCCGGCGAAGACGAGGAGGCCGCCGGGCTTCAGCACCCGGTGGAGCTCACCGAACGCCGCGGCGAGGTCCGGCAGGTGATGGAGCACGGCGTGGCCGAGGACGAGGTCGAAGGCCCGGTCGGCGAACGGGAGCTCCTGCGCCTCGGCGACGCGGGCGTCCACCTCGAGCCCGAGCCCCGCGGCGTTGCCCCGGAGCGCCTCGACCATGCCCGGCGAGATGTCCGTGCACGTCGCCTCCTCGATGACCCCCGCCTGCATGAGGTTGAGCGAGAAGTAGCCGGTGCCGGCGCCGATCTCGAGCGCGCGGTGGTAGGGACCGGCGATCGCTCCGAGCGCCTTCCGGAGCTTGCCCAGCACCTGGGCCTGGCCCGACGGGCCGTAGTCGATCCCCCACTTCGCGTCGTAGGTGTCCGCCGCGAGGTCGTGGTAGCGGACGTTGACGTCGCGAATCGCGTCCGGGGCGGAGGGGGCGGCCATGGGGGCGTGAGGATATCCTCGCCGCCGCGATGCCCGAGCAGCAGCTCTACCTCCAGCGCGACCAGCCCGACGGCGTGCCGCCCCTGGCGCTGACCGGCGAGCGCACGCTTCCCGACGTCCCCGAGGAGAACTACTGGTACCGCCGCCATCTCGCGGTGTACGAGTGGATCGGCGCGCGGGTGCTCGGGCGGCGCGTGATCGACATGGCGTGCGGCGAGGGCTACGGGTCGGAGGTGCTCTCGCGGGGCGCGGCGAGCGTCGTCGGCGTCGATGCGAACCCCGAGGCCCACGACCACGCGCGGCTGCGCTACGCGCGCCAGAACCTGCGCTTCGAGCGCGACCTCGTCGACCGCTTCGCCGAGCCGTGCGACGCCGTCGTCTTCCTGCAGACGATCGAGCACGTCCCCGCTCCGGGCGCGACGCTCGATCACTTCCGGTCGCTGCTGGAGCCGGGCGGCGTCGCCTACGTCTCGACGCCCAACCTGCTCACGCTGGCGCCGCCCGGGGCGGAGAAGTCGGAGAACCCGTGGCACGTGCGCGAGTATCGAGCCGAGGAGTTCCGGGAGCTGTGCTTGGCGCACTTCGCGAGCGTCGAGCTGCTCGGCCTCTTCCACGCGCGCAAGCTCCGCGCGCACGCCGTCGCGCTGCAGCTCGGCTGGGACCGCGTCCACGCGGCACTGCGGATGACGAAGCCGTTCTATGGCCGGTTCACGCCGGCGATCTCGGCGCGCGACTTCGCGCTGCGCCCCGGTCCGCTCGATCGCGCCCTCGACTTCCTCGCGGTGTGTCGCGCATGAAGTCGCGTGGGGAGGTCGCGCTCGTCCTCCACACCCACATGCCGTACGTCGAGGGCTTCGGCACGTGGCCGTTCGGCGAGGAATGGCTGTGGGAGGCGGTCGTGACGAGCTACCTGCCGCTGCTCGAGGTCCTCGACGCCGGCGCCCCGGTCACCCTCTCGCTCACCCCGGTGCTGTGCGACCAGCTCGAGGCGCCGGGCGCGCTCGCGCGCTGCCTCGCGTTCCTGCGC
>JAOPZQ010000162.1 GCA_025964075.1 Solirubrobacterales bacterium
CCGATCGCCTGGGCCGCGAGGTTCCGGCGGGTGCAGATGTAGGTGAGCGTGGCCGCCCGGTTCCCGCCGGGCGCGCGCCAGACGACGCGGCTGCCGCCGATCTGCGACGGCGTCCCGAAGCGGGCGAGGTTGAACCGCGACGCCGGGCCCGGCTGCGCCGCGACGCTGCCGTTCGACGCGCCGGTCGCGAACGGCGCGCCGTTCGCCTCGATCCCGGCCGTGGGGTCGAACGGGTACGCCGCCGGCGCCGGACGACCCGCGGCCAGCGTCCCCGCCAGGTCGGCGAGCGAGTCGCGGATCAGATAGCCCGAGTACTCGCCGTAGACCGTGTGGCCGCCCTCGTAGTGCTGCTGCTCGTACTCGGCCGGCGTCGTGTAGTAGGGGACGTATTCGTTCGCGAGGCCGGCGATCGCGACCGTGCGGATCCCCGAGCCCTGGGTCGCCCCGAGGACCGCCGTGCGGATCTCGCGCCCCATCTCGACGGTCGCCTCACCGGGGATCGAGACGATCAGGTGATCGCCGAACCGGACGGCCATCAGCGGGACGGCCTTGGGGTCGCTCGTGTGGTTCGGGTCGGGGATCGCCGAGATCTTGTCGCCCTGGGGGCCGACGTCGACGGGCAGGTGCGAGCCCTCGTAATGGACGCCCGTCGCCTGGTACAGCGGGCCACGGCCCTCCTCGGAGCCGGTCAGGACGGGCAGGCCGACGACCGCCTCGCTGTCCACCTTGCCGCCGCCGCGGGTCGTCTGGCCGCAGAAGCAGATGCGCGTCCAGCGGAGGTCGAGGGGCAGCGACCGCGTGAGGTGACGCCCCGCGGCTCGCCAGCCGTTCAGCATTGCCGCGCCCTCGAGCTCGCCGACGTGGTTCGCCCAGGCCGGGCCGTTGTTCACGAGCCCGCTCGACTGGTCGCCCTCGTCGGCGTCGTCGAAGACGTTGACGACGGTCTGCTTGCCGCGCACGTGGGCGGCGCTCCGGATCCCGTCCTGGACGATGCGCTCCGCGGTCGCCTGGTGGTCGCCGTCGTAGACCGGGAACGTGTGCTGGTTGTCGGTGCCGTGGTTGGCGAACGTCGTCCAGATGCCGATCGGGACGTGCGTGCGCCGGCGACAGACGTGGCGGTGGCGGCGTCCACCGCAGCGGACCCGCTTGGTGACGAGCTTGTCGACCCGCAGGACGGGCAGCGCCGGGTCGATCGTATTCGCGTACCCGCCTGGGTCCTGGGCGACGGTTCCCTGGCCGCGCGGCTCGACGATCCCGTAGTTCGCGAGGTGCGCCTCGAGGCTGCGGTTCTGCGTGACGCCGAGGAGCTGCTCGTCGGCCCAGCCGGCTTCCGCCGGGCCGAGGTCGTCGTCGGCCCGGCGGATCGCCTCCGCGATCCGCTTGACCATGAACGTGTAGAGCTGCGGGTCGGGCGGCCCGGACAGCTTCGTGTCGACGAACTTCTGCGGCGTCAGGAGCTGCGGCGCCTGCGGGAAGTACGTGTTGAGCTCCCCGAAGTTCGCCATCGGCCCCGGCCCGGAGTGTGTGTGCGTCCCGCCGGCGAGGACGTTCTCCTGCGAGAACCCGCGGTTCTTGACGAGGTCGGCGGCCTGCGCGAGCACGCCGCCGGGCATGCCGACGAGGTCGGCGGAGACCAGCGCGACCTTCTTCGGCCCCTGCTGGAGGACGAGCACCCGCGCGTAGAGGCGGGTGGACACGCCCACCGCACGGTCGTTCGTGGCGTAGCCGACGTAGAAGAAGTTCGTTGGCGGCGTGATGTCGGCCTGGCCGGCGCCGGCCCGCAGCCCTCCGCTCGCGGCGCGCGCTCCGGGCGCGCCGAGGCCGAGCCCCACGCACATCGCGAGCGTCACCGCCATCCCCGACCGCCGCATCGTGCCGGGAAGGTACCGGGCGAACGCGCCGGAGCGCGCCAGGCAGGATTCGAACCTGCGACTTCCGCCTCCGGAGGGCGGCGCTCTATCCACTGAGCTACTGGCGCTGGCCAGGGCAGCTTACCGCCGCCGTCGGTAGGTTCGCGGGCGATGGACATCGCCGTCGTCTCCGACACGCACCTCCCGCGGGGCTCGCGGGTCCTGCCCGAGGCGTGCGTGGAGCGCCTGCGCGCCGCCGACCTCATCGTCCACGCCGGCGACCTGATGACGATCCCGGTGCTGGAAGAGCTCCGCGGCTACGGGGAGGTCGTGGCGGTCCACGGCAACGCCGACGACGGCGCGGTGCGCTCGGTTCTGCCGGCGCGGCTCGACCTGGAGCTCGAGGGCGCCCGGCTCGTCGTCGTCCACAACGGCGGCCCGGCCGCCGGTCGCCTCGAGCGGATGCGGGTCCGGTTCCCCGACGCGCGCGCCGTCGTCTTCGGCCACTCGCACATCCCCCTGCACGAGACTGCGGCCGACGGCTTCCAGATCTTCAACCCGGGAAGCCCGACGGACAGGCGTCGCGCGCCCACCCACACGATGGGCCTCGCGCGCGCACGCGAGGGCGAGATCGCGTTCGAGCTCGTCCACCTCGACTAACCTCGATGGCCGCATGGATCTCTCCGTCTTCTTCGCCGGCACCGCCGGCTCCGTGCCCAGCGCGCGGCGCGGGCTCGCGGCGACGCTGATCCGCCGCGGCGGCGATGCGCTGCTCTTCGACTGCGGGGAGGGCACGCAGCGCCAGCTCGTGCGCTCGGTGGGGCTTGCCGACCTCGACGCGATCTTCCTCACGCACTTCCACGTCGACCACTGGCTCGGCTTGCCGGGGATGCTGAAGACGTTCGACCTGCGCGACCGCGAGAAGCCGCTCGACCTTCACGGGCCGCCGGGTCTCCTCGACCTGCTGCGCCTGATGCGGCCCGTGTACGGGCGGCTCGGCTACCAGCTGCGAGTGCACGAGCTCGAGCCCGGCGAGCACTACGAGGGCGAGGGATACCGGGTGGCGCCGTTCCCCGTCCGCCACCGCGGGCCGGCCTACGGCTACGCGCTCGTCGAGGACGAGCGGCCCGGGCACTTCGACCCCGACCGCGCGGTCGAGCTCGGCGTGCGCCCCGGCCCCGACTTCGGCCGGATCCAGCGCGGGGAGACGGTCGGCGGCGTTTCGCCCGACCAGGTGATGGGACCCCCGCGGGCCGGCCGGAAGATCGTGCTCTCGGGCGACACGGCGCCCTGCGAGGCCGTCGCCGTGGCGGCCCACGAGGCCGACGTGCTCGTGCACGAGGCGACGTTCTCCCAGGAGGAGGCCGAGCGCGCCGCCCAGACGCGGCACTCGACCGCTGCGCAGGCCGCCGAGCTCGCCCGCCAGGCCGAGGTGCGGCTTCTCGCGCTCACCCACCTCTCGGCGCGCCACCTCGCGCGCGAGCTCCGCGACGAGGCGCGCGCCGTCTTCCCGAACACGGTCGCGCCCTATGACTTCGACACCGTGGAGGTCCCGTTCCCCGAGCGCGGCGAGCCCGTGCTCGTGCGCTGGGAGGACCGGCGCGCGCGGGCGGAGGCGCCGGCGTGAGTCCCGAGTCGCCGACCGAGGTCCAGCCGCCCCGGCCCGCGCCGGAGCCT
>JAOPZQ010000213.1 GCA_025964075.1 Solirubrobacterales bacterium
GCAACTACCTCGCCAACCCGCTGACGCGGCTGCCCGCCCTCGGCGCGGCGAAGGTCGTCCAGCGCGTGCTGCCGAGGCGCGCCGCGCGCGCGATCGCCGCCGGTGAGATCGACGCGATCATGTCCCACTGGGCGCTCGTCACGCCACGCCTCGCCCAGGCGGTCGCGCGCGCCGGCGGCGAGCTCTACGTGTGGACCGTCGACGACCAGGCCCAGATCGGCCGGTTCGACGCGCTCGGGGTGACCGGGGTCATCACGAACGACCCGCGTCTGTTCTGAGTCGTTCCCGGTGCGGCGTGCATCGGGAGCGGCCCCGTCACTGGATGGCGCAGAGCCCGAGGCTGGTGCCCGCGGGATCCCCGCCGACGGCGCTCGGATGGCCGTGGGTGGAGTTCTTCCTCTCCTGGAACGAGACCTTGCCGCCGACGCGCCACTGGTAGAAGACGACGCCGCGCATCGTCCAGAAGCCGCCGCCCGCGGGCGGGTCGAACGCCCACGTGTAGCCGGTCTGGCGCACTCGGTAGCTCGCCGCGCCCACCTTCACCCAGCCGGAGTCGCCGTTGGTCTGGACGAAGTGCCACGACTTCGAGTCGGCCGTGTAGTACTGCACGCGGAAGCGCATGTACATCTCGCCCGCGGTGCCGGTGCCGGGCATCGACGCCCGCACGCCGATCGCGTTCGGGTGCGCGGCCGTGTCGCAGATGTTGATCGTCGCCCACAGGTACTTCGAGCGGTGGAGCGCCTTGCCGATCTCCGCGCGCGTCGGCGGCTTCGGCTTGGGGTGATGCTTCGCCGCGAGGGCGGATGCGGGAGCGATCAGCGCCGCGAGTGTGATGGCCGCGGCGGAGCGGCGTAGTAGGGGTGTGACGGACACTCTGACTGTGGGGCTGTCGAGGACGGAGACGAGCTGGGACCGTTTCGAGGCGCTGTATCGCGCCGCTCGAGACGATCTCTACGCCTACGTATCGACTCTCCTCCGGGATCCCATGAGTGCGGAGGACGTTACCGCGCTCGCCTTCGAGCGTGCCTACCGTCGCCGGCGCCTGTTCGATCCCGGACGGGGCAGCGAGCGCGCGTGGCTGTTCGGCATCGCCCGGAACGCCGCGCTCGACGAGCTCCGCAAGCGCAAGCGCACCGCGACCCTCGCCGCCGAGCCCGGGGACACCGACACCGCGCCGTTCGAGGACGACGAGGAGGCGATCGTCCGGCGGACGACCGTCCGCGCCGCGCTCGACGAGCTGTCCCCCCGCGAACGTGAGCTCGTGGCCCTCAAGTTCCACGCCGGCCTCACCAACGAGGAGCTCGCGAAGGTGCTCGGCGTGAGCGAATCCAACGCCGGGACGATGCTCCACCGCGCGATGGAGAAGCTGAGGAAGGCCTGCCATGCCACCCCGTGATGACCTGACCGAAGAGCTGGCGCGGCTGCTCGCGCCGGAGAAGCCGGTGCCCCGGCCCCAGTTCGTCCGCGAGCTCGACGCCCGGGTGGCGGCGCGGTTTCCGCGCCGGCGAGCGCGCTGGCAGCAGGTCCTGTGGCGGCCGCAGTTCGCCGTCGCCGCCGGCGGACTGGCCGCGGCGATCGTGGCGGTGGTGGTGCTGACCGGACCCGGCAGCCCCGCGAAGCACATGCCGCAGACCGCCTCGGGCGTTGCGCAGGGCGAGAAGCTCGCCGCTCCCCCGGCCGCCGCCGGAGCGGGGACGTCGCGCGGCAGCAGCAGCTCCAATGCCGGGACGCCCGACGCAGCCGCCGCCCCGCAGCGGCGCGTCGAGCGCACCACCGACCTCGTCCTCGCCCTTCGCCGCGCCGACATGCAGGACGCGGCCCAGCAGGTGTTCGGCATCGTCACGGCGGCCGGCGGCATCGTCCAGAGCTCGAACGTCGCCAGCGGCCAGGGCGCGGGCGCCTCGTTCGACCTGCGCATCCCGGCGAGCCAGGTGGCCCAGACCGTCGGGCGGCTGGCGAAGCTCGGCCACGTGCGCTCGGAGACGAACTCGACGCTCGACCTGACGAAGGCGTTCACGTCGCTCGGCACCCGCCTGGCCGACGCCGGCGCCGAGCGGCGCGGCCTGCTGCGCCAGCTCGCCAAGGCGGTCACGCAGAACCAGACCGACTCGATCAAGGCGCGCCTCCGGCTCGTCGAGGGGCGGATCAACAGCCTCCAGAGCTCGCTCCGGGCGCTGCGCAGCCGCACCGACTACGCGCGGGTGAGCCTCGAGCTCGTCCCCCAGCGCGGCCACGCCGTCACGCCGGTGCATCACGGCTCGAGCCTCACGCCGGGACGCGCGCTGCATGACGCCGGGCACGTGCTCGCGGTCGCCGGCGCGGTCGCGCTCCTCGCGGTGATCGTCGCCCTGCCGGTGGCGCTGCTGGCGCTCCTCGGCTGGCTCGCGGCCCGGCCGCTCAGGCGGCGCCGGCGCGAGCACGCCCTGGACCTCGCCGTCTGACTCGGGTTTAACCCGCCGCCGGACGTGCTAGACACCACGTCCATGTCGGCCGGCACCGAGGAGACGGCGGCGCTGCTCGCCCGCGTGCCCGTATTCGCCACCCTCGAGGCGGACGACGTTCGGCGCGTCGTCGACGTCGCGGTGCCGCGGCATTACGAGGCCGGCCAGGTCGTGTTCCGGGAGGGCGACGCGAGCGACACGTGCTACGTCGTGCGCGACGGCCACGCGCGGGCGATCCACCAGCACGTGGACGGGCGCTCGATCACGCTGGCGAACTTCGGGCCCGGCGAGATCTTCGGCGAGCTCGCGATGTTCGACGACGAGACGCGCTCGGCGACGGTGGAGGCGATCGAGGAGCTCGACGCCGTCGCGATCCTCGGCCGCGACATGCGCCGGCTGATGCGCGAGCACCCGGACATCGCGGTGAAGCTCGTGATCTCGCTCGGGCGCCGCCTGCGGGAGACGAACGAGCAGCTCGCCCGGCGCTCGTTCCAGACGGTGCAGAGCCGGGTCGCCTCCGTGCTGATGCGCCTGGCGGAGGACGCCCGCGCCGAGGGCGCCGCCGAGCGGGACGTCCTCATCACCGCCACCCAGGCCGACCTGGCCAAGCTCGCCGGGTCCTCGCGCGAGTCGGCGAGCCGCTTCCTCGCCGTGCTGGAGCGCGCCGGCGTGATCGAGCAGGGCCGCGGCCGGCTGGTGGTGCACGATCCCGACGCGCTCGAGAACTATGTCTACTGAGCCCAAGCCGGAGCGCGAGTTCTCGGCCGGGGGCGTGGTCCTCCGGGACGGCGAGGTCGCCGTGATCCGCCCGAAGAAGCGCGACCAGGACGGCAACGCGGTGATCGCGCTGCCCAAGGGCCACCTCGACGGCGACGAGACCGCCGAGCAGGCGGCGACCCGCGAGGTCCGCGAGGAGACCGGCGTCGAGGCCGATCTCGTCGAGAAGCTCGGGGACGTCCGCTACTTCTACCAGCGCAAGGGCCGGCGGATCTTCAAGATCGTCGCCTTCTACCTGTTCCGCTACCGGACGGGAGACGTCGCCGACCACGACGACGAGATCGAAGAGGTGTGGTGGTGGCCGCTCGAGCGCGCCGCACGGGAGCTCAGCTATCCCGGCGAGCGCGAGATGGTCGAGCGGGCCCTGTCGAGGATGCGGGAGTCCTAGTAGCCTCTCGCTCCGTGCGGGTGTTGAACTTCTATTCGGCGGTGTTCGCCGACCAGCTGCGGCGGAATCGCAAGACGGCGACGATCCGGCTCGGCGACAAATCCCACAAGTACAAGAAGAACGAGCTCGTCCTCGTGACGATCGGCTACCAGCACTCGCCGCGCGAGAAGATCTTCTACGCGGTGATCGACTCGGTCGAGGTCAAGCGGGTCAAGGAGCTCTCGCCCCGCGACATCGAGCACGACAACCCGGAATTCCGGCGCACGGACGAGATGGTCCACTTCCTCGAGCAGATCTACGGCCGGAAGGTCGGGCTCGACGACACGGTCACGGTCGTCCGCTTCTCGCAGATCATCGAGAACCCGCCCGGTCTCCGCGACCGGATCCACGGGCTGGGCCACCAGAACTAGCCGCTGCGCGGCCAGCCGCCCGGCGGCGCCGAACAACTGCTCCTCGAAAGGGGGTTGCGTGGTGACTTCGTCGCCGATGACGGGACGTTCGGCGGGCATAGCTCATCGAGGCGTCGTCTTCGGCGGATCCGACGCGGCCCGGGCACGTAGCCCCCGCCGTCCGCTGGCACTCTTGTAAAGAGAGTGCCAACGATTCTTGACGCTCGTCCGCGGCGTCCTATACTGGGTCACCGGGTTGGCACTCGACCCTAACGAGTGCCAACGGATTCCAGCGTCCTCAACCGGAGGTTGCACAACATGAAGCTCAAGCCCCTGGGCGATCGGTTGATCGTGCGGGCGGTCGAGGAAGATCAGACGACCGCCAGCGGCATCGTCCTTCCCGATACCGCCAAGGAGAAGCCGCAGAAGGGCAAGGTCCTCGCGGTCGGCGACGGCAAGCTCGACGACAACGGCAAGCGGATTCCGCTCGACGTCAGCGAGGGCGACGAGGTCCTCTACAGCAAGTACGGCGGCACGGAGATCGTGGTCGACGGCGAGGACCTGCTGGTCCTGCGCGAGTCGGACGTCCTCGCCAAGGTCGCCTAACCCAGCCTCTCAAGGAGAATCGAACCCGAATGGCACACAAGGAACTGCGCTACAACTCGGAGGCGCGCAAGGCCCTGGAGGCCGGCGTCGACGCGGTTGCGAACGCGGTCAAGGTCACCCTTGGCCCGAAGGGCCGCTACGTGGTCCTCGACAAGAAGTTCGGCGCCCCGACCATCACGAACGACGGCGTGACCATCGCTCGTGAGATCGAGGTCGAGGACGTCTTCCAGAACCAGGGCGCCCAGCTCGTGCGCGAGGTCGCCACGGCGACCAACGACGTCGCGGGCGACGGCACCACGACAGCGACCGTTCTTGCTCAGGCGATCGTTCGCCAGGGCCTGAAGAACGTCGCCGCCGGCGCCAACCCGCTCGCGCTCAAGAAGGGCATCGAGATCGCGGTCGACTCCGTCGTCGCTCACATCAGCGACTTGGCGGTGGAGATCTCGGGCAAGGACCAGATCGCCCGCGTCGCCACCATCTCGGCCGGCGACGAGGACATCGGCGCCGTGATCGCCGATGCGATCGACAAGGTCGGCAAGGACGGCGTGGTCAACGTCGAAGAGGGCCAGACGTTCGGCATGGACCTCGAGTTCACCGAGGGCATGCAGTTCGACAAGGGCTACATCTCGCCGTACATGGTCACCGACCAGGAGCGCATGGAGGCGGTCCTCGAGGACCCCTACATCCTCATCGCCAACCAGAAAATCGGCTCGGTCCGCGACCTGCTGCCCGTGCTCGAGCAGGTCATCCAGAGCGGCAAGCCGCTCCTGATAATCGCCGAGGACGTCGAGGGCGAGTCGCTCGCGACGCTGGTGGTCAACAAGCTGCGCGGGACGTTCACCGCGGTTGCCGTCAAGGCTCCCGGCTTCGGCGATCGCCGCAAGCGCATGCTCGAGGACATAGCGATCCTCACCGGCGGCGAGGTGATCACCGAGGAGATGGGCCTCAAGCTCGAGAACACGAAGCTCTCGCAGCTCGGGCGTGCACGTCGCGTGGTCGTCGACAAGGACTCGACGACGATCATCGACGGTGCGGGCGAGACCGACGCCATCAAGGCTCGGATCAAGCAGCTCAAGGCCGAGATCGAGAACACCGACTCCGACTTCGATCGCGAGAAGCTCCAGGAGCGCCTCGCGAAGCTGTCGGGCGGCGTCGCGGTCGTCAAGGTGGGCGCTTCCACCGAGACCGAGATGAAGGAGAAGAAGCACCGCGTCGAGGACGC
>JAOPZQ010000215.1 GCA_025964075.1 Solirubrobacterales bacterium
GACGACCGCCACCACGCGGCGCTCGGCGCTCACGACCGCGGCGAGGATCGCGTAGAGGGCTTCGGTGCGCCGCCCGGCCGGCCCGGCGAGCAGGACGGCGCCGGACCCGGCGGTCAGGGCGTCGTCGACGCGGCGGCGCTCCTCCGCGCCGAGACCCAGTGCGTCGAGCCGGGGCGCGGGCGCGTCGCGATTCCGGACGCGGACGACCAGCGACTCGCCGTCGAGGCCCGGGAGCGTCGAGACGGCGATGCCGAGCGATCGTCCGTCGACGGCGAGCCGAGCCGAGCCGCCGTCGGCGAGCGCCTTGAACGAGGCGAGCAGGGCCGCGACGCGCTCGGCGCCGGCCGTAGTGCTCGGGGCCAGCGCGCCGTCGATGCGCAGCCGGACGGATCCCGGTTGGACATGCACGGACGACGCCCCGCGGCGCACCGCCTCGCCCAGCACGCTCCGCGCCAGCTCGAGGTCGGGTGTCCCCGTCGCCTCGCGCAGGTCGACCACCGGAGCGGGTGGACGCACCTCGCCGCGAAGGAGCCGCGCGAGAGCCTCGCCGGAGGCCACGGCGGCGCGGACCTCGAGGCGCGTGCGCGTCGCGATGTCCTCGAGCGCCGGGGCGTTGGCCGGGTCGACGACGGCGACGAGCAGCGTGTGGTCGTCGACGAACGAGATCGGCACGGCCTCGTACCGCGCGGCGATCGTCGGCGCGAGCAGCTGCACGGCGGCCGCTTCGACGTCGAACGCGTCGAGGTCGACGTGGTCGAGCCCGTAGCGCTCGGCGATCGCGCGGGCGAGCTGATCGGCGTCGATCGTGCCCTGCTCGAGGAGCACCCGCTCGGCCGGCCGGCCGGCGGCCCGGCCCGTCTCGATCGCCGCCGCGATGCGCTCGCGCGAGGCGAAGCCGAGATCGCCGACGACGTCGATCAGGCGGCGGTCCGAAGCGCCGCTGGACGGGGTCAGGCCGGCCCGCCGCGGGACATCGTCGCCGGAGACGGCGCGAAGGGTCGGAGGCGGGTTGTCGGTCACGGAGTCACGGGGCGGCGCGCGCGGCGGCCTGCATGACCTCGAGCGGGGCGGGAAGGCCCGTCCAGCGCTCGAAGCTCAGGGCGCCCTGGTGGACGAGGACATCGAGCCCGTCGACGACCAGGAGGTCACGACGCCGCGCGTGGGCGACGAGTTCGGTCCCTCCGGGGCGGTACACGAGATCGACCACACAGGCATACCCCGAGAGATGATCGGCGTGAAGGGGCAGATGCTTGAGCTGAGGACCGGTCGTGTCGAGCCCCGCGGCGGTGCAGTTGACGAGGATGTCGGCGGGCGCGGCGGCGGTGACCGCCCTGGCGCCGAGCTCGCCCGCGAGCTTCGCGGCGCGCTCCGGCGTCCGGTTCCACACCCGCACCTCGGCCGCGCCGGCGTGCGTGAGCGCCCACACCACGGCGCGCGCGCTCCCCCCCGCGCCGAGTACGAGCGCGGTGCGGCCCGCCGGCTCGATCGGCAGGGCGGCGATCAGCCCCGGAGCGTCGGTGTTGTCGGCGCGGATCGCTCCGTCCGTGAACGTCAGCATGTTCGAGGCGCCGATCTCGCGCGCCGGCCCGGTCGCCTCGCTCGCGAGCCCGAGCGCCGCCTCCTTGTGGGGGATCGTCACGTTGGCGCCGAAGAACCGGGCGCCGGGAAGCGCGCGCACCGTCTCCGCGAGGAGCTCCGGCGGGACGGGGAGCTTCTGGTAGGACCAGCCGCTCAGGCCGGCGGCGGCGAGCGCCGCCTCGTGCATCGCGGGCGAGCGCGAGTGGGCGACCGGCCAGCCGAGGACGCCGAGGCGGGGCAAAAGGGGTCAGACCCCTTTTTCCCGGAGCAGCGCCCGCCGGACCTTCCCGCTCGTCGTCTTCGGCAGCGCTTCGGCGAACTCGACGATCCGCGGATACTTGTAGGGCGCGGTGCACGCCTTGACGTGATCCTGGAGCTCGCGGGCGAGGCCCTGGCTCACCTCATGGCCCTCGCGCAGGACCACGACCGCGCGCACTACGCTTCCCCGCTCCTCGTCAGGCGCCGCGACGACGGCGGCCTCGGCGACCGCGGGGTGGGTGACGAGCGCCGACTCGACCTCGAACGGGCCGATCCGGTACCCGGCGCTGATGATCACGTCGTCGCTGCGGCCCTCGAAGTACAGGTAGCCGTCCTCGTCGACGGTGACGCGGTCGCCGGTGCGCCAGACCGGGTCCGCGTCGGCGTCGGGCTCGCCGAGGTAGCCGCGGAAGAACGTGGGGACGGTCGCGGGATCCGCGACGAGCTCGCCCTCGTCAACCCACAGCTTCACGCCGGGAAGCGGCCGACCCATCGATCCGGGCCGCGCGGGCTCGCCGGTGAGGTTGCCGGTCATCTGGCCCGTCTCGGTCTGGCCGTACCCGTCGCGTACCTCGAGCCGGGTCGCGTCCTTCCACACCCGCAGCACCTCGGGGTTCAGGGCCTCCCCCGCCGCCACCAGCTCGCGCAGCGCCGGCACCGCTCGCGGCTCGGCGCGCTTGGCGATCACGCGGTACTCGGTCGGCGCCATGCAGAGGACGTCGACGCGCTCGCGCTCGAGGAGCTCGAGGCGCTCGGCGGGATCGAAGCGATCGTCGTGCAGCAGCGCCGCGGCGCCCTGGAGCCACGGGGCGATGAACACGTTGCGGGCCGACTTCGACCATCCCGAGGCGGCGGTGCACCAGACGAGGTCCCCGGGCCGGGCGCCGAGCCAGCGCGAGGCCTGGAGCCGCTGGCCCTCGAGGTAGCGCTGGGCGTGGAGCACGGCCTTCGGCTCCCCGGCCGTCCCGCTCGTGAAGGTGATCAGGCAGGGATCGCGCGGGTCGAGGTGCTGCGCGGCCTCCGGCTCGGCGGCGAACAGCTCCTCGTCGGGCACGAGCAGCACCGCGCCCTCCGGCCGCGCCGCCTCGAGCTCGGCGCGGTTGCGCTCGTCGCAGACGACGGCGGCCGGGCGGCAGATCTCGAGCCGCAACGCCAGGTCCTTGGCGCGGAGCTGCTCGTTGCACGGGAGCACGACCGCGCCGATCCGGAAGCACGCGACCATCGCGAGGACCCACTCGGGGCGGTTCCCCACGAGGGTCATCACCGTCTGACCGGGCTCGACGCCCCGGGCGCGGAGCGTGCCCGCGAGGCGCGCCGAGCGATCCGCGACCTCGCCGAAGGTCCACTCGCGCCGCCCGCCGTCACGCGCGAGCTCGACGAGCGCGAGCCGCTCGGGCGGCGCCGCGTCGACGATGTCGCGGGCGAAATTCACGGGCACTTCGTCGGGGAGTGGCCGAGCTTCTGCAGCGCCCGCTGGTAGCGCTGCTCGTCGGCGAGGAACTTCGCGTACGAGGTCGAGAACGCCTGGTTGCACGCGCCCGGCTGGGCGACGTAGTAGAGGTAGGAGACGTTCGCCGGGTGGGCCGCGGCCTGGAGGGCGGAGAGCCCGGGGTTCCCGATGGGCGTCGGCGGAAGCCCCTTGTGGAGGCGTGTGTTGTAGGCGGAGCTCGAGGCGAGCTGCGACTGTTTCAGCGGGCCCGACCAGAACCGCAGCTGGTAGCGGAGCGTCGCGTCGATGCCGAGCGTCATCCCGAGGTGCAGGCGGTTGTAGATGACCGCGGCGACGAGCGGCCGGTCGTGCGCCGTGGCCGCCTCACGCTCGACCATCGAGGCGATCTTGACGACGTCGTAGGAGCCCAGCCGGTGGCGGTGCGCGTAGCGTAGGTCGAGGCTGCGGAAGCGCGTCGAGAACGCCGCGACTTGGAGGTTGACCAGGTCCTTCGCCGTCGAGCCCGGCTTCAGCGGGTAGGTCGCCGGGAAGAGGAAGCCCTCGAGCGTCCGGGCCCCGCTCGCGTGGTAGACCGCGGGCGGGTGCCGGTGCGCGGCCGAGAGGTAGGAGCCCACGATGCCGTCCTGCTTGACGAGCGGTGCCCACTCGCGGATCGACGGCCCCTCGGGCAGCCGGACGCTCACCAGCTTCGGCGGGGCGGGCGGATGCGTCAGCGCCGAGAGCGCCGCCGCGTAGGACATGTCGCGGGCGAGGTGGTACTTGCCCGAGCCGAGCTTCGAGCGATCTCCCGACAGCGTCGCGCGCAGCGAGAAGAAGAAGCTCGAGGAGATGATGCCCTTCTTCTCCAGCAGGTCGCCGACCTGACGGGCGCTCGCCCCGTCGGGCACCGTCACGTCGACGCTGCCGCTGCCCTTGCCGTGGAAGGGCTGGAAGAGCGAGACCAGGAACCACGCGAGGAAGACGACGAGCACGAGCGCGATGGCGGCGGCGATCCGCCCGACCGTGAGGCCCTGCCGGCGACGGGAGCCCGGCGGCGCCGGCGCTCGCGGGGGCAGCGGACGGCTCGGGCGCTGCGGCAGGTGCAGGC
>JAOPZQ010000225.1 GCA_025964075.1 Solirubrobacterales bacterium
GGCGAGCGCGAGCGCGCGGCGGGCGGCAGCGCGGCGGTCGTCGCCGCCGGAGCGGCCGGATGAGCGCGCTCCACTCGGCGACGGGCCTTCCGGTCGTGAGTCCGCGGCGCCGGCGTGCCGATCGCGCGGCGCGCGGCACGCTCCTGGTACTGACCCTCGTGGCGCTGGTCCCGCTCGTCCTCGTCCTCTACTACGTGATCAAGAAGGGCGCCTCGTCCTGGAACTGGCACTTCTTCTCGACGGATCCCACCGGGGCGTTCATCGGCGACCCCGGAGGCATCAAGTCGGCGATCCTCGGAACGATCGAGATCGTCGCTCTCGCCAGCGCCGTCGCCGTCCCGATGGGCATCGGCGTCGCGCTGTACCTGACGGAATACGGGCGCGCCTCACGGTTCGCGAACGTCGTGCGCTACTTCGTCGACGTGATGACCGGCGTGCCGTCGATCGTCTTCGGTCTCTTCGTCTACATCACGCTGGTCACCACGGACCTGGTCGGGCGCGGCTACGCGGGTTGGAAGGGCTCGATCGCCCTGGCGCTCCTGATGCTCCCGGTCGTGATCCGCTCCTCCGAGGTCGTCCTGCTGCTCGTGCCCGACTCGCTGCGCGAGGCGGCCCTGGCGCTCGGCGCCCCGCGCTGGCGGATCGTCTTCCGCATCGTGCTCCCGACCGCGCTGCCCGGCCTCGTCACGGGCTCGCTGCTGGCGATCGCCCGCGCGGCGGGGGAGACCGCACCGCTGCTGTTCACGGCCGCTATTGTCGGCGGCACCACCCTCGACCTCGGCAAGCAGATGGACTCGTTGCCCGCGCAGATCTTCCAGGACGTGACCTCTTCGTCGGACCGCCTGGTGGGCATCGCGTGGGGCGCCGCGCTGACCCTCGTCGCGATGATCCTGATCCTGAACCTCACCGCTCGCGCCATCGCCAGGAGAAGTCAGCTCTAATGAACCCGGACTTGGAGACCGACGTGGCGAACCAGCCGCTCAGCGGAGTGACCGCGCGCACGAGTCCGGAGTCGCGCGCGGCCGCCGCGCCCCCCGCGGAGGGCGCCAAGAGCGTCACCCTCCGCGGGCTCGATGCCTACTACGGCTCCGAGCACGCGGTGAGGGGCATCGACCTCGACTTCGCACCAGGCCGGGTGACCGCGCTGATCGGGCCCTCGGGGAGCGGCAAGTCGACGGTCGTGCGCTGCATCAACCGAATGCACGAGGAGATCCCGGGCGCTCGGGCTGTGGGCGAGGTGAAGCTCGACGGGCTCGACCTCTACCGCTCGGACATCGACGTCGTCGCCGTCCGGCGGGCGGTCGGCATGGTCTTCCAGAAGCCGAACCCGTTCCCGACGATGTCGATCTTCGACAACGTCGCGGCCGGCCTGCGCCTCACCGGCCAGCGCGGGGTCGACCTGCGCGAGCGCGTCGAGCGCTCGCTGCGGGGCGCGGCGCTGTGGGACGAGGTGAAGGACCGCCTGAACAAGCCGGGGGCCGGTCTCTCCGGAGGCCAGCAGCAGCGGCTCTGCATCGCGCGCACGATCGCGGTCGAGCCCCAGGTGATCCTGATGGACGAGCCGTGCTCGGCGCTCGACCCGATCGCCACCCTCAAGATCGAGCAGCTGATCGCCGAGCTCAAGAAGCAGTACACGATCATCATCGTCACCCACAACATGCAGCAGGCGGGGCGCGTCGCCGACACGACGGCGTTCATGCTGTCGGGCGAGCTGATCGAGCACGCGCCGACCGACAAGATCTTCACGAACCCCGACGACTCGCGCACCGAGGAATACGTGACGGGCAAGTTCGGATGAGCCCCGACCACCGCTCCGACTTCCACGAGCAGCTCGCGGACATCGAGCGTCAGGCGCTCGGCGCGATCGACTTCGTGATCACCGCGCTCGACCGCTCGCTCGAGGCGCTCGAGCACCGGGACATCGAGCTCGCCTCGCTCGTGATCGCCGACGACGACCGGATCGACGGCCGCTACCTCGAGGTCCACCAGGGCGTGCTGTCGCTGCTCGCGCTGCAGGCCCCGGTGGCCACCGACCTCCGCGTCGTCGCGGCCGTGCTCCACGTGATCAAGCACATCGAGCGCATGGGCGACCAGTGCGTGAACATCGCGAAGCTCATCCCGCTCGACGGGCACGAGCCGCCGGTCGACCAGGAGATCCTCTCGTCGATCGAGCGCATGGCGCTGCTCGCCCGCTCGCTCGTCGCGCAGTCGAAGCACGCGTTCGCCGAGCGCAACGTCGAGCTCGCCGAGGACCTCGTGCGTCAGGACGACGAGATCGACCGGCTCAACAAGGCGATCTTCCGCCGCGCGCTCGAGTGCGGCGACGACGCCGACCAGCGCGAGTGGGCGATGCACATGATCCTCGTCGCTCGCTGCCTGGAGCGCATCGGGGACAACGCCGTCGACATCGGCGAGCAGACCGCGTTCGTGGTCACCGGGCTGTTCCGCGAGTTCGCGGACGCCTCGCACGTGGTCCCGCGCTAGTGTCGTGATCCGCAAATTCGGGGGCAGGTTCGCGACGTCTGGACGCGCCTGACGCCACCCGCTCGCACTCACGCACCACCAGTGCGATCGGGGCGAGCGGGTGGCGTCAGATCACGCCCAGCCGCGCGCGAATCTGAACCCGAATTTCCCCATCACGACACAAGCGTCCCGCCGTCTGAAGCTCAGCCTCCGCACCCACCTGATGCGCGCGGTCACCCTCGCGCCCCACGACATCGTGCTGGGGCGCCGGGCCGCGTTGCGGGCGCGACCCGGCGTCGGCGCGCTCGTCGGCGCCGCCGAGCGCTGGTATGCGAGCGGCGTCGTCGCGTTCAGCCCGGTGGTCGGCGCCGAGTTGCTGCTCGACGCCTCGACCGCCCCGATCACCCATGTCCAGGTCGGCGACCTCGTGCGCGGCGAGCTCGAGACCCCGGTCCAGGAGGCGTTCCGCCGGCGCCTGCGGGCCGGCGACGTGGTGTTCGACGTCGGCGCCAACGTCGGCTTCCTCACGCTCGTCGCGGGCGCGATCGTGGGGTCCGGCGGCCGGGTGGTGGCCTGGGAGCCGGTACCGGAGTCCGCCGACGCGATCCGCCGCAACGCCGCGCTCAACGACATGGGCTGGGTCCAGGTGCGCGAGGCCGCCGCGGGCGCGGAGGCGGGCACGCAGACGCTGCTGGAGGTCGACGAGCGGAGCTGGTCCCACCTCGCCGACCGCGGCCGCCATCCGCGCACGCAGTCGGAGCGCGAGGTGCGGGTCGAGGCCCTGGACGCGCTCGTGCTCTCCGGGGAGCTGCCGCCGCCCCGGCTCGTCAAGATCGACGTCGAAGGCTCCGAGGTCGCCGTCCTGCCGGGGATGCGGCGGCTGCTCTCCGATTACCGGCCCGACCTCGTCGTCGAGCTCCACGGCACCAACGCGGAGGTCGCGGACCTGCTCGAGCCGCTCGGGTACGCGCTCGAGAACCTGGACGGGCCGGCCCCGGTGCGCGAGGCCGGCCCGGTCCACGTGCTCGCCATTCCGCGAAGCTGATATGACGGTCGCGTGGATCCCGACTCCGCCCTCGAGCCGCGGCCGCTGCGCGAGCGCCTGCTCGAGGCGCGCGTCCGGGCGCCGGCGCGCGCCAACACGAAGCTGAAGCGCTTCCTCGAGAACGCGAACGGGGACCCGCAGCTGAAGGCGTGGTGGCACATGCAGCAGGT
>JAOPZQ010000500.1 GCA_025964075.1 Solirubrobacterales bacterium
GCGGTCGTGCTCGTCTCCCCGGCGTTCGCCGAGCGCCAGGGGCGCGCGCCGTCGGGGCGGATCCTCGGCGTCGGGTGGCGCACGGACACCTACGCGCCCGCCGAACGCGCCCGGCCGGTCTGGACGCCGCTGCGCGCGGCGCTGCAGGACGCGCTGGGCCGCGCGGGCGTCGAGCTGGCGGACCTCGACAGCTTCGAGCTCGAGGATGCGAGCGTGTTCGCCGAGGCGATGGCGGCCGAGGGCGTCGGGCTCGCCGAGGAGGGCCGGGGGCTGGAGTTCCTGGACTCCGAGGCCGACCCGCTGCACCGCCTGGCCGACGACGGCTGGGTCGGTCTGCCGCTGATCTGCTCGGGCCTGTGGCGCCTGGCCCAGGTGTGCGGGGCGCCGGCGAACGGCCTCTCGCTCGTCCACCAGACCGTCGGCCGGGCCGCCCAGGGCCACGCCGTCGCGATCGTCCGTCGAGAGGCACGGGAGGCCTAGTGTCACCAGGGATCGAGGCAGGGATCGTCGGCGTCGGAGAGACGCCCTTCAAGACCCGGCGCACCGACGTCAACTACCCGGAGCTCGTCCAGCGCGCGACGCTGGACGCGCTGGCGATGGCCGAGATGACGATGGACGACATCGACGCCGTCGTCTACGCGATGGCGCCGACCGAGTTCGCCGGCGTCTCGGACATCGACAAGTGGGTCGTCGGCGCGATCGGCGCCGCGAACAAGCCGTGGATGCGCGTGCACCTCGGCGGCGCCACCGGCGGCGCCGCCGCTGCGGCCGGGCACCTGCACGTGCGCTCGGGCCTCTACGAGAACGTGCTCGTCGTCGGCGGCGACAAGGTCGCGGAGACGCCGGACGCGCAGTTCATCCTCAACCTGATCTGGGACCCGTTCTTCGAGCGCGGCATGGGCCTGAACACGATCACGATGGCGGCGCTCCAGACCGTGCGCCACATGGATCGCTACGGCACGACGACGGCGCAGCTCGACCAGGTGTCGCAACGCGCCTGGCGGCGCGCGCTGCGCAACCCCAACGCGCACCTGAAAGGCGACCTCCCGATCGAGCAGGTCCGCGACGCGCCCGTCGTGAGCTGGCCGCTGCGCCGCTACGACTGCTGCCCGCGCTCGACGGGAGCGGCGGCCGTCGTCATGTCCTCCGAGCGCGTGATCGACGAGCGCAAGCTCCCCGCGGCCTGGATCGCCGGCTCGGGCGCCAGCGGCAACACGGTCTTCATCGGCGACCGCGCGATCCCCAAGACCGAGAACGAGTACGCCGACTGGCCCGAGCTGCGCGTCGCCGCCGAGCACGCCTACCGGCAGGCCGGGATCACCGACCCGGCGAGCGAGATCGACGTCGTCGAGTGCTACGCCCCGTTCTCGATCAACGAGATCAGCGGCGTCGAGGCGCTCGGGCTGCGCGAGCCCGGGGAGGGCGGTCCCGCGATCGAGCGCGGGGAGTTCGACCCGGGCGGCGACGTCGAGTTCAACCCGTCGGGCGGCACGCTCTGCGCGAACCCGATCGCCGTCACCGGCCTCGTGCGTACGTGCGACGCCGCGCTGCAGATCCTCGACCGCGCCGGCGACTTCCAGGTGCACGACGCGCGCCGGGCGGTGTGCACGGCCGTCGGCGGCTCGTTCCAGTTCCAGACATGCATGGTCCTTGACCGCGAACGCCCCAAGGGGAACTCATGACCGCGACCTCAGACTCGCTCGTCCTCCCCGAGGACTGGCACCTGCACTACGAGTACGTCGCCGGCCCGGTGACGAGCCGGTTCCTGCGCGGCCTGCAGCAGGGCCGGATCGAGGGCGTGCGCTCGCCGGCCGCCGACATCGTCTACGTCCCGCCGCGCGCCTACTGCGAACGGACCTTCGAGCCGATCGACGAATGGGTGGAGGTCGGTCCCGGGGGGACGATCGAGGCCGCCACGATCGTCGGCCAGCAGTTCGAGGGGTACCGCCAGGTCCCGTTCGCGCTCGCCTTCGTGCGCCTCGACGGCGCCGACACCGCGCTCGTCAACTACGTCGAGATGGAGATCGACGACATCGAGTCGGCGGCGGCGCGCCTCGCCCCCGGCACCCGGGTGCGCGCCGTGTTCAAGGAGGAGCGCGAGGCCCGCATCACGGACTTCGCCTGGGAGCTCGATTGAGCGCCCCCTCGGCGACGAGCGCGCCCGTCTACGAGGCGATCGCCCGCGGGCTGCTCGACGCCGGCGTCGAGCGCGCGTTCGGCCTGATGGGCGAGGACACGGCGCGGCTCACGACCTACCTCAGCGCGCAGCCCGGCGTCGCCTACTACGGCGCGCGCCACGAGGGGATGGCCGTCGCCATGGCCGACGGCTACGCCCGCCTCTCGGGCAAGCTCGGCGTCGCCGTCCTGAGCCGCGGCCCGGGGCTGGTCAACGGCTTGACCGCGGCGATCGCCGCGCGCAAGCGAGGCACGCCTCTGCTGATCATCGCCGGCGACAGCCCGGCGGCCGAGCGGCTCGCCAAGGTCGGCGAGCGCTACCCCAAGCACGTCCGCCAGAGCGCGATCCTCGAGGCTTGCGACCTGCACTCGGAGACCGTCGTCGGCGTCGAGGACGCGCCGCGCGTCGTGGCCTCGGCGATCGCGAAGGCGCAGGCCGGCGCGGTGGTCGGCCTCAACATCCCCACCGACCTGTTCGGCGCGGAGGTCGAGCTCCCGGAGGTGCCAAACGGGCCAGGTCCCCTTCCCACCGTCAGCGCTCCCGGCGAGCATGACCTCGACGCTGTCGCGGGCCTGCTGCGGGCGAGCGTGCGGCCGGTGCTGCTCGCGG
>JAOPZQ010000502.1 GCA_025964075.1 Solirubrobacterales bacterium
CCGGGCTACGAGGCGCCGGTGTACTGCGCCTGGTCGCGGCGCAACCGCTCGGCGCTCGTGCGCGTGCCGCTCTACCACCCGGGCAAGGAGCGCACGACGCGGATGGAGCTGCGCTGCCCCGACCCGGCGTGCAACCCGTACCTGACGTTCGCGGTGCTCCTGCAGGCCGGTCTCGAGGGGATCGAGCAGGGCTACGAGCTGCCCGAGCCGATGGAGAAGAACCTCTACCACCTCTCGCCGGACGAGCGGAAGCGGCTCGGGATCGAGCAGCTGCCGGAGACGCTCGGCGAAGCGATCGAGATCACGGCGCGCTCGGAGCTCGTGCTGCGCTCGCTCGGGGAGCACATGTTCAACCGCTACGTCGAGATCAAGCGCCAGGAATGGGACGACTACCGCGTGCAGGTCACGCCGTGGGAGCTCGAGCGCTACCTCCCGATCCTGTGAGGCGGATGACGGTCCTCGCCGCGCTCCTGGCGCTGCTGGCCGTACCGGCGAGCGCCTCGGCGCGCACGTGCACGGGCGGCACCATCTACATCAACAAGGGCTTCGACCAGGTGCGGCTGGGACAGTCCCGCACGACGATCGTCGGCGAGCTCGGGAAGCCGAACTACGAGAACCGCAACGGCTTCATGCAGTTCGGACCCGACGACTTCTCGTCGCTCTGCGACGTCTACCGGACGAGCGGCTCCAAGCACAGCACCGCGCGTCTGCTGAGCTTCTCCGGGCGCCGCTTCGTCGTGTCGGGCGGCATCAAGATCTTCGACAACGGCGGCCTGCGCAAGCTGAAGGCGAAGTACCCGTCGATGAAGATCGTCCACCCGCCGAACGACTCGCCCGCGTATCAGATCACCGGCCACTATCAGGGGCGCAAGGTGTTCACGACCATCACCCCCTCGAAGCTGTCGCTGAGCGGGCGCGCCCTCCAGGTCTTCATCGGCTACGTCTGAGCGACCGCTACGTTGAGCGGGTGCCCGCCGCCGCGAACATCTTCGCCGGGGCGACGCTCGACCGCGCCGCGCCGCACCGTGCCGACGAGGGCTGGATGGCGCAGCGGCTCGCCGACCCCGCGGCCCGCGCGCTCCTCCTCGGCGAGGACGGTCCACTCGTCGTCGACGGAGAGGCCGGAGCCCGGCCGCTGCTCGTGCCGCTCTCCGCGGTGAGCGCGGCGGAGGAGCTCGTGTTCCTCGGGCTCGGCCGGGAGGGCCCGGTGTTCGCCGCCGACGCCGCGCGGGCCTCCGGTTACGCCCCCGACAGAGCCCGGCCGATCGGCCTGCGCGTCGCCGGGGCGCAGCTGCACGCGGCCGACGCCGGGCTCGTCGCGTACGCGGCGGGCCTCCTCAACTGGCATCGCGCCCACCGGTTCTGCGCCCGCTGCGGCGCCCCGACGCGCGTCGCCGAGGCGGGGCACCTGCGCATCTGCCCGCGCTGCGGCGCCCACCATCATCCGCGGACCGACCCGGTCGTGATCATGCTCGTGCACGACGGCGATCGGGTCCTCCTCGGTCGTCAGCCGACGTGGCCCGAGCGGCGCTACTCGGCGCTCGCGGGGTTCGTCGAGCCGGGGGAGAGCCTCGAGGAGGCGGTCGTGCGGGAGGTCCGCGAGGAGTCGGGTGTGGAGATAGCGGAGCCGGCCTATTCCTCCTCGCAGCCGTGGCCGTTTCCGAGCTCGCTGATGCTGGGCTTCCACGCGCGCTATGCGGGCGGGGAACCCGAGGTGCGCGACCTCGAGCTCGAGGACGTGCGCTGGTTCCGGCGCGACGAGGTCGCCGCGGCGATGCGCGGCGAGGGCCCGCTGGACGTACCGCCGCCGATCGCCATCGCGCGGCGGCTGATCGAGGAGTGGCTGAGTGACCCCGACATCTGACCTACCCACCCGCAAGCTGGGCGAGCTCGACGTCTCCGTCGTCGGCCTGGGCTGCAACAACTTCGGCCGGCGCGTCGACCTCGAGGGAACGCGCGCCGTCGTCGACGCCGCGCTCGAGGCCGGCGTCACGTTCTTCGACACCGCCGACACCTACGGCGGCCAGGGGGGCAGCGAGAAGCTCCTCGGCAAGGTCCTCGAAGGCCGCCGCGATCAGGTCGTGCTCGCGACGAAGTTCGGGATGGACATGGGGGACGCCGCCGGCTATCCCGAGGCGCCCCGGGGGTCGCGGCGCTACATCGCCGCGGCGATCGATTGGTCGCTCGCGCGCCTGCGGACCGACCGCATCGACCTCTACCAGTACCACCAGCCCGACGGCGTGACCCCGATCTACGAGACGCTGAGCGCGCTCGACGAGCTCGTGAAGGCCGGCGTCGTGCGCTGCATCGGATGCTCGAACTTCACGGCGGAGCAGCTCGACGAGGCGGAGCTCGTTGCACGCGCGGAGGGGCTGACGCCGTTCGTCAGCGTGCAGAACCGCTACAACCTGCTCGAGCGGGACATCGAGGCCGATGTCGTGCCGCTCTGCGAGCGGCTCGGCATCGGCGTCCTGCCGTACTTCCCGCTCGCGAATGGCCTGCTCACCGGCAAGTACCACCGCGGCGAGCCGCCCCCGCCGGGCTCGCGGCTCGCCGGCCGCGGCCACGTGGCCGACGACGCGACGTTCGATCGGATCGAGGCGCTGACCGAGTTCGCCGCGGCCCGCGGTCTCGAGCTCATCGACGTGGCCGTCGGCGGCCTCGCCGCACAGCCGATGGTCGCCTCGGTGATCGCCGGGGCGACCACGCCCGAGCAGGTGCGCCGGAACGCGCAGGCGGGCCGGTGGGTCCCGACCGCCGAGGACCGGGCCGAGCTCGACGCGATCGTACCGCCGCCCGCGCGCCGGTAGGCCCGACTACTTCGGCTTGGTGCCCGGGCCCTTGCAGCCGGGCGTCGTCGCCGCGCGAGCCTTCTGC
>JAOPZQ010000505.1 GCA_025964075.1 Solirubrobacterales bacterium
CATCATGCCCTTTCGAAGGGTGTCTTTTGCTGCCCTTATCGCCGCAGGTGCGCTCATCGTCGGCGCTCCGGCGGCGGGCGCGAGCACGTTTCCCGCCGGGACGATTCCGGGTGGGCTCAGCGGGATCGCGGGCGCCGGCGCGACTCTCCCGGCCGGGGGCAACGGCGCCGTCGCGAGCGGACTGTGTGGGGGGACTTCGACCGCGGGTCAGGGCCAGGGCGGCACGGGTGGGGCAACGAGCCAGCATTGCCTCGGCGCCGGTCTTTCCTACACCGGCCCTGCCATCGGGCAGATCGCCACGGTCATCGGCCCCACAATCATCAGCCCCGCGGTCGTGGGCGCAGCGATCGTGGTGTCCGGCGGCAACGGCGCCGTCGTTCCTTGACACGGCCGCGGGCCAGCGGATTGCCGCGCTAGCTACCTCGTCTGCGGTTCTGCCCGCAGCCCTACGGCGCCAGCAGTGAGGTACGGCCGTAAGGGCAGGCGCGGCGGTGCCGGAGGTCAGTACCCCAGAGTGCCGACCGCCAGGACCATTGGCCGGCACATGAATTCCGATGAAAGGTCCATCATGCCCTTTCGAAGGGTGTCTTTTGCTGCCCTTATCGCCACGGGTGCGCTCATCGTCGGCGCTCCGGCGGCGGGCGCGAGCACGTTTCCCGCCGGGACGATTCCGGCTGCGCTCGACGGGACCGCGGTCTCGGGCGTGATTGTCCCTGGCGCGGGCAACACCGCCATCGCGAGCGGGGCGTGTGGGGGGACTTCGACCGCCGGTCAGGGCCAGAACAACACGGGCGGGGCAACGAGCTTGCATTGCCTGGGGTCCGGCGTTTCGATCACCGGCCCTGCGACCGGGCAGATCGCCACGGTCATCGGCCCGACAATCATCAGCCCGGCCGTCGTGGGCGCAGCGATCGTGGTGTCCGGCGGCAACGGCGCCGTCGTTCCTTGACACGGCCGCTGGTACGGGTGCCGTTCTCGAATCCGCGCCGGCGGTTCGAGGGCAAGCTTGGCGCCGTGCAGACCGCTGTCGTGGCCTTCCTGGAGCGCAGCGACCGGGACCGGGAAACGGCGCGGCACGGTGCTATCGACGTCTGCCGGTGCCCCCTTGCGCCCTCGCGGCGTGACTAGCGCATGACTGGAGTCTGGGTGAAGCCGGCCGCCGCCTGGACGGGTGTGGAGCGGTTCGAGGCGGGGAAGGGCCACCCCGCGGTGATTCGACTGGCGGCGGTGGCGGCGCTGGGCGGCTTGCTGTTTGGGTACGACACATCGGTGATCAACGGCGCGGTCGCCGCGATCCAGAGCCACTTCGCGGCGACCGCCGCCACGCTCGGGTTGACGGTGTCGTCCGCCCTGCTCGGCTCGGCCTTGGGCGCGGTTGCGGGAGGGCGGATCGCGGACCGCCACGGTTGCCTGCTCGCGATGCGGCTGGCCGCGGTGTTGTTCGTGCTGAGCGCGGTCGGGAGCGCCTTCGCGGTCTCGCTTGCGATGCTCGGCAGTTCCAGGTTCCTCGGCGGCACCGGCGTCGGCATCGCCTCGGTGATCGGCCCGGCCTACATAGCCGAGATCGCACCCGCTCGGATCCGCGGTCGGCTGGGCTCTCTGCAGCAGCTTGCGATCGTCATCGGCATCTTCGTAGCGCTGCTGATCGACTACCTGATCGCGGCAGCGGCGGGCGGGTCAAAGGCCAAGTTCGGGCTCGGGCTGGAGGCGTGGCGGTGGATGTTCCTGGCAATGACCCTTCCGGCCGTGGCCTACGGCCTACTGACGCTCACGATCCCGGAATCGCCGCGTCAGCTCGTACGGATGGGCCGCCTGGAGGAGGCGCGTAAGGTGCTGCGCGAGGTGCTCGGCAACGTCAACGTGGAGCAGAAGCTCGCGCAAATCCGCCATACGCTCGCGGGAGCCTCACAACAAGGAGGCTTCGCGGATCTGCGCGGGCCGGCGCTCGGCCTGCTGCCAATTGTGTGGGTTGGCATCGGCCTGTCGGTCCTGCAGCAGTTCGTTGGCATCAACGTGATCTTCTACTACTCCAGCGTCCTCTGGCAGTCCGTCGGATTCAGCGAGAGCGACTCGCTCATCATCACGGTCATCACCAGCGTGGTCAATGTCGCAACCACGCTGATCGCGATCGCCTCGATCGACCGCGTCGGGCGCAGGCCGCTCCTAATCGTGGGTTCCGTCGGAATGGCCGTCACGCTGACCGTCCTCGCGGTCGTGTTCGGCGCCGCGCCGGTGAACGCAAACGGGCAGCCGGTGCTGCACGGCCTGGGCGGGCCGATCGCGCTGATCGCCGCAAACCTTTTCGTCTTCTCCTTCGGGATGTCCTGGGGCCCGACGGTGTGGGTGCTTCTGGGCGAGATGTTTCCTAACCGAATCCGTGGCCGGGCGCTCGGCGTGGCCGCCGGTGCTCAATGGATCAGCAACTGGACCGTCTCCACGACGTTCCCAGCCCTGAAGAACGCAGGACTGGGCCTTGCGTACAGCATCTATGCGGCGTTCGCCGTCCTGTCCTTGTTGTTCGTCCTTCGGTTCGTCACCGAGACCAAGGGCATCGAGCTAGAGGAGCTCAGCAAGCGGTTTGAAGGAGCAGCCGAGCGTTGACGGCTACGGAGCAAAGACTGAACCGGATCCTCGTGGTCGCGAATCGGACCGCAGCGACGCCAGCGCTGCTAGCCGAGGTCGCGAACCGCGCCCAGCGGGAACGGTGCGAGTTTGCGCTGCTGATCCCCGACGTGCAGGAGCGCTCGGGCACCGACTGGACGCTTGAGCTCGCTGTGCCGCTGCTCGAGCGCGCAGCCGGAAGTCCGGCGGCGTCTCACGGAGGCGGGCCGGACCCACTCGCAGCCGTGCGGGATGCCGTCCGCGAGGGCAAGTACACAGAAATCATCATCTCGACGCCGCCCGCGCCGGCGTCCCGGTGGGTACAACGCGATCTAGCCCGGCGGGTCGTCAAGCTGGGACTGCCGGTGACCGTGATCACCGCCGAAGAGTGACGACCTGGCGATCCTCCCGAGCGCCGCGGCGCGGCGGCGCGCGCCCGCATACGACTGCGACCGGGTCGGCGCGCAGGTCAACGCCGTCTACGAGCGTGTCGCGCGGCCGTCGCGCGGCCCGGGACGGCGCCGCAGTCCGACCCTCGACCGCCTCGGACTATGGGCCTCATGAGTCCCCGGCGAGGACCTCGCGGATCTCGGCGGGCAGCTGGCTCAGGACATCGTCGAACTCGCCCTCCGAGACATGGCGGCGCATGACGCGGGTCGCCGCGGCCGCGGCTCGCGCCGCCTCGTTCGGATCGGCAAGTTGGGCGCGCTCGGCGAGCCGGGCCAGGAACGTCTCGCGGTCACGGATCTTCTCCGGCTGGTGCCCCGGGTCGAAGCCCTCGTAGAACACCCCGCGTAGTAGCTGCGGAAGCTGCGCCGCCAGCTGGGCCGCCTCGTCGATGGTGAGGCGATCGCGCAGCAGCTGCAGGTAGGCCCGCAAGACGCGCCACGCCTGCGCACGGTCGTCGCTCTGCCGCTCGCGGTTCAGTTCGGACAACCACTCGTTGGTCTGGTGGACGGTGCGGTCGATCGAGTCGAGGGTGCCAGTGGACATGGGACGCGCTCCTCTGCGTGGCCGGGCCGAGTGCGCGTTGCGATAGGCCGCGCGCGGGGGGCGCAACCCCGCCGTCGGCGCTCACCTCAGCCGCGGTCGTAACGCTCGCGGCGGACGGTCACCCGGCGCCCCTTGACGGTAGTCGCGCGTAGTGCCGCGATGACCTCGTCGGCGGCGCGCTCGGGGACCTCGACGAGTGAGAAGCGGTCGGAGATCTCGATCGCGCCGACGTCGCGGCCGCTCAGGCCCGACTCGTTGGCGATGGCGCCCACCAGGTCCTGCGGCCGGATCCCCGCGGCGCGCCCTGCGCCGACGAACAGCCGAGTCACGCCGTCCGACGAGCGCGGCCGGCGCTGCGGGCGGCCGACTCGCGCGTCGCGCTGGCCCGGTGTGGCCGCCGGCACGTCCGGTATCTCGTCCTCGTCGATCGGCACGCCGCTCAGCTCGTGGGCCAGCTTGACGGCCGCGGCGGCGACGTCCATGACGTCGTACTGGTCGGCGAGCGTCTCGACCACGACCCGAAACCGGTCGAGATCGTCCTCGAGCAGCGACTCCTCGAGGCTCGCTCGGGTCAACTCGAGCCGCCGGGCGCGCAAGTCGGCGACGGTGGGAACCTTCTCCACCTCGATGCGCTGCCTCGTGACCCGCTCGATCGTCTTCAGCATGCGATGCTCGCGCGGCTGCACGAGGGTGATGGCGACGCCCTCTCGTCCGGCGCGGCCGACGCGGCCGATCCGATGGACGTAGGCCCCCGGTGACGATGGGACGTCGTAGTTGACGACGTGCGTGAGCTGGTCGATGTCAAGGCCCCGCGCCGCAACGTCCGTCGCGACCAGCAGGTCGGCGGCCCCGCTGCGCAGCCGGCGCATCACCTGGTCGCGCTGCTGCTGGTTCATGCCGCCGTGGATCGCCTCGGCCGAGTACCCGCGGCCGTTTAGCGTCTCGGAGAGCTGATCGAC
>JAOPZQ010000279.1 GCA_025964075.1 Solirubrobacterales bacterium
CCGCAGCGCGCCGCGCGCAAGAGCCTGCTGCGGGTGCTGAAGCCCGTCACCGTGCACCAGCGGCTCGTCGACGGCGAGCTCCTCAAGGGCCTCGAGGCGGTGGACGCCAGCGTCCAGGCGCTGGCGCTGTCCCACGCCGCCGCGCTGCGGCGGATCGAGGAGCTGAGCGCCGAGCTCAGACGCCTGGGCGACGACGACCGCTGATCCATCCCGTCAGGCGAAGAGCCCGGCGGCTGGGAGCGCGCGACGCAGGTCCGCGGGAGCCTCGTGGACGCGGGAGGCGCCGGGCTGCGTCGCGTCGAGCTCGGACGCGAGGCGCTCGTCGGGCTCGGGGGCGAACACGGCGTCGTAGTGCAAGCGCCGGGAGGCCAGCCACCGCGCTCGCGGGCCGGTGGCGACCTCGACCCCGGCGGCGAGCAGCGCGTCGAGCTCCGGCCCGGGCTCGGCCTCCACGTGCAGCGTCGTCCGTCCCTCCGGCCACAGGGCGCACAACGCAGTCGCGAGGCGCGCGTGCACGTGGTCGAGTCGCGGCGCGGCGACGAGCAGGCGCGGGTGGGCGCGGGCGTCGCGGACGGCGAGCGCCGCGCGGGCGGTGGGTCGCCCCGGACGGTCGGCGAGCTCGGCGCCGTGGCGGGCGAGGAACGTGGCCCGGTTGCGCGCCGACAGGCGCTCGGCCTGGGCGAGGTCGCCAGAGCCGTAGCGGACGTGCGTCACGGTCGACCGCGGCTCGTACACGATCCGACCACCGAGGCGGAAGCAGAGGTCCGAGTCCTCGTAGTAGGCGGGCGCGTAGGCCGGATCGAACCCCCCGACCGCGGCGAACTCGGCGCGGTCGACGAGCAGGCAGGCGGCGCTCGCGTACTCGACGGTGCGCCGGAACCGATACGGGAGCGCGTCGGGATCGTCGCCCTCCCCGTAGCCGCCCGTGATGGCGCCGCGGAACACCAGCGCCCCGGCCTCCTGCAGCGTGCCGTCGGGGTTGAGGAGGCGCGGGGCGGCCGCGACGACCCCGGGCTCGATCAGCGCGGCGAGCAGCGGGGCGAGCCAGCCCCGATGGACCAGCGCATCCGGGTTGAGGAACACGACCGCAGCGGCGCGGGCGAGCTCGGCGCCCTGGTTGCAGGCCGGTCCGAAGCCCCGGTTCTCGGCATTGCGCACGAGCTCGATCCCCACGGTGTCGAGGCGATCGACGTCCGGCGAGGCGTTGTCGACGACGATCGTCTGGACCGGCTCGGGCGTGTGCTCGCGCAGGGTCCGCAGCGCGTGGAGCGCGAGGTCGAGCCCCCCACGGGTCACCATCACCACGGAAGCCGCCGGCGCGGTCACGAGCGGTGCCGCAGGCGCCGCAGCGGCGCCGACCAGCGGACCACGCGCATCTGCAGCACGCCGTCGTACAGGTGCTGCAGGTGCGCCTTCTCGCGCTCGAGGCGCTCGACCACGGTGCTCAGCTCGTCGATCCGGGCCCGCTCGCGATCGAGCGCCGTCTGGAGCTCGTCGAGCATCTCGGCCACCTTGGCCCGCTCGGCGGCGAGATGCCGGGTCTGGGCCTCGTGCGCCTGCAGCAGCACGTCGAAGCGCTCGCGCTCGGTCACGACGGCTTACAGGTTCTCGGCGACGTGGGGCGCCTCGCGGAGGAACAGCCAGAACCCGAGCGCGATCAGCCCCAGGAACACCGCGAGCGGGGCGAGCGCGTGGACCGGGCCGCCGGCCGCGTCCACCGCGCCCGCCGCCGACGGGCCGACGATCCATCGCCGAGCCTGCTCGAGCAGGTCGGCCAAGGGATTGAGCATCACGAGGTGGGCGGCGGTGGCGCTCCGCTCGCGCAGCTTGTCGATCGTGTAGATGATCGGGCTCCCGTAGAACAGCAGCTGCGAGACGACCAGCCAGATCGGCGCGACGTCACGGAAGCGCACGTAGAGCGAGGACAGGATCATCGCGATCCCGATCGCGAACGCCACCAGCGGCAGCAGCACGAAGGGGAACAGGAGCCAGGTCAGCTGCGGGCTGACGCCGCTGGCGAGCACGAAGATCAGCACCGCCACGAGGTTGAGCATCAGGTTGAAGGCGGCGGTCAGCACCGACGCCAGCGGCACGGCCATGCGCGGGAAGTGCATCTTGCGCACGAGCGCCTCGCGGACGACGAGCGACTGCACCGACGCACCGGTCGCCTCGGCGAAGAAGTTGTAGAGCACGATGTTCAGCAGGAGGACGGCCGGGTAGTGGGGGATGCCGCCGCCGACCTGCAGCACCTTGGTGAACACCACGTAGAGCACGCCGAAGAACAGGAGCGGGCGCACGAGCGACCACACGTAGCCGAGCGCGGACCCGAAGTAGGAGAGGCGGAAGTCGGTGACGGCGAGCAGCCAGGTCAGGTCGAAGAGGCGACGCCACCCGGCGCCCAGCGCCGTGGGCCCGTGCATCTCGCGGGCGCCGGGCGCAAGCGGGAGCTCCACCTCGGCCGCGCTCACCGCGCCGCCTTCTCGAGGCTGGCGGTCAGCTCGACGCGATGCTGCAGATCGACGAGGCCGCCGACGTGATCGCCTCCGTAGACGATCAGGTCGGCCGCCCGGCCGAGCGCGTCGAGCTCCCCCCCGCCGCTCGCCCGGCTGACGCTCACGCCGACACCGTAATGCCCGGTCCGCAGCGTGTTCAAGGCGCGGACGGTCATCTGCGCCCGCTCGCCGGCCGCCAGCGGTCCCAGGCCGCCGCCGCGGTCCGTGCTCGTCGCGAACACCCGCACGTGCTCCTCGCTCTCCAGCCAGACGCCGATCGCCGGCGCGGCCAGCGGCTCGAGGGCCTCGATCGCCACGTGGAGCGCGAGCTCCTCGCCGTGGGCCAGGGTGTGCGTGCGAGGCGCGCCCGGTCCGTCGATCCAGACGTCCACGATGCGCGCTCCCTGCGTCCCCAGGCCCAGCGCCTCGCGATCCGGCGTCGGGCCGCTGAAGTTCAGCTCCAGGTAGCGGCGCGCCACCTCCCCCGGGTCGCCGATCGCGTCGACGACGCCGTCGTGGAGGAGCATCGCCCGGTGGCAGAAGCGCTCCACCATCGGCATCGCGTGGGTGACGAGGACGATCGTCGTCCCCTCCTCGCGCATCCGGTAGAACGTGTCCGCGCACTTCTGCTGGAAGGCGGCGTCGCCCACGGCCAGCACCTCGTCGATGAGCAGCACGTCGGCGTCGGCCTGGACCATGACCGCGAACGCCAGCCGCACCTGCATGCCCGAGGAGTAGTTCTTCAGCTTCTGGTCGACGAAGTCCTCGAGCTCGGCGAACGCGATGATCTCGTCGAAGCGCGCGCGCGCCTCCCGGGGCGTCAGGCCCATCATCACCCCGTTGATCAGCACGTTCTCGCGCGCCGTCAACTCCGGGTTGAAGCCCACTCCGAGCTCGATGAACGGCGCCAGGCGTCCGGCCATGTACATGCGCCCGGCGTCGGCCCTGTAGATCTCCGCCAGGCACTTCAGCAGCGTGCTCTTGCCCGACCCGTTGCGCCCGACGATGCCGAAGAACTCGCCCTGGGCGACGTCGAACGAGATCCCCCGCAGTACGTGCTGCTCGTCGTACTCGCCGCTGCGAAACGGATGGAGCGCCCGCTCCTTGAGCGTGTGGACGCGGTTCCGCGGGCGACGGAACGTCTTGTCCAGGTCTCGCACGCGAATCGCGGCGCAGGGCGACGGCATCGTGGGTGCAGGATAGGGGCGGCGCGGCCTACGAGCGCGGCTGCGCGCGGCGGCGCAGGAAGCCATCGGGGTGGCAGGAGAGGCCGTAGAGCTCGAGGTCCCGGCGCCGCTCGAAGGCGGCGCCCTCCTCGCTGGCGAGCCAGTCCGCGACGGCGGGGAGGACGCCCCGGGGCCAGTCGGGGGTCAGGCGCATCGCCTCGACGTCGACACACCCGTCCTCGACGACGAAGACGCCGCCGGCCGGGACGAAGCGCGCGAACCCCCGCAAGGCCGCGATCGTCGTTTCGTAGACGTGGGCGCTGTCCTCGACGACCAGGCAGCGGGCGCCGTCGGGCACCAGCGCCTCGACGCGCCGCGGCAGCGCGGGGTCGCGCACGTCGGCCTCGACCAGCGCGATCGTGTCCTCGTGCGCCGGATCGACGGCGGCGAGCGCGGCGCGGGCCTCGCTCATGTCGAGGTCGACGGCGATCACGCGCGCCCCACGCGTCCGCCCATAGGCCGCGGCGGTGCGCAGGCGGTCGCGGAACCACAGCGCGCTGCCGCCGAACTGCGAGCCGAGCTCGATGACGACGTCCGGGCGGCAGGTCCAGATCAGGTGCTCGTAGACGCGGAGGTCCTCGGGGAACTTCGAGATCCGCACGCCCGCGTACCAGTCCTGGGTGTGCTGGGCGACGCGCCGCAGCCAGTAGTCGCGGACCGTCTCGCCGAGCTCGACGGTGACGGGAGGAGGCAGCGGCGAGAGATCGTGCGGGGACGGCGGATCGATGGCCCGAGTGTAGGCTAGGCCCGCGTGACGTCTACGTTTGCGGAGCTCCTGCCCGCCGGTCCGGCGCCGATCGCTGCGGAGCTCCGTCGGGAGCTCGAGGAACCGCGGCCCTGGATGTACCCGTGGCCCCTGCGCGACGGGACGCTGGCCCCTGTCTACTCCGACGAGCTCGACTCCGTGCATCGGACCCGGCGGGAGATGATCGAGCCCGCCGTGCGCGCCGCGATCGCCGCCGCCGGGCCGGAGGCGCGCGTCCTCGACCTCGGCTGCAACGAGGGCCTGTTCGCGCACCTCGCGCGGGCGTGGGGCGCCGCCCGGGTCGTCGGCTGCGACATCCGCGAGCTCAACATCCGGCGCGCGGAGGCGATCCGGGACCACTACGGCATCTCGCCGGCCGAGCTCGAGTTCCGCTGCGTCGACGCCTTCGCGCTCGACACGGTCGCCCTCGGCAGCTTCGACGTCGTGCTCGCGCTCGGCCTCGTGTACCACCTCGAGGATCCGGTCGGGGCACTGCGCATCGCGCGGAGGCTCGTGGCGCCCGGCGGGCTGTGCGTCGTCGAGAGCCAGCTGACGCGCCAGGACGAGCCCATCGTCCACGGCTGGGGGACGAGCGATCATTGGGAGCGCGCCGAAGCGAGCTTCGCGGCTCGGTTCGAGAACGACCCGGCCGACCCGCTGGCGTCGGTCGACGGGGTGCTCTCGCTGATCCCGAACGCCGCCGCGCTCGAGTTGGCCATGCGCGTCGCCGGCTTCCGCCGCGTACGGTGGCTCGACCCTGCGTCGCACCACAACTCGCAGTACGTCCTACGGGACCGGGGCATCGTGACCGGGCGCCCGCCCACGAGCAACGGAGAACCTGTGATCGAGATCCTGGCCGCGTCTCCCTGGCAGATGACCTTCGGCGAGCGCGCGGCGCTCGAGGGCATTCTCAGCCAGCTGCGGCCGGGGCTCGCCATCGAGATCGGGACGGCCGAGGGAGGCTCGCTGGCGCGGCTCGCGCGCCACAGCGAGCGCGTCCACTCCTTCGACCTCGTGCGCCCGACGGCCGCCGCCGCACAGCTCGAGAACGTGACGCTGCACACCGGCGACAGCCACGCGCTCCTCCCCGAGCTTCTGGCCGAGCTCACCGCCGCGGGGACGAACGTCGACTTCGTGCTCGTCGACGGCGACCACACCGCCGCCGGCGTGGAGCGCGACGTGCGCGACCTGCTCGCCTCGCCGGCCCTCCGGCGCACGATCGTGATCTTGCACGACGCGCTGAACGACGACGTGCGCGAGGGGCTCGAGCGGATCGACTACGCCGCCGAGCCCAAGGTGGTCTACGTCGACCTCGACTTCGTCGGCGGTCACCTCAGCGACGGCGGCCCTTTCCACCACCAGCTCTGGGGCGGGCTCGGCCTTCTCGTCCTCGACGACGGCGGGGAGCCGCTCGTTCCGTTGCGGGAGGAGGACGGGCGCTTCTACGAGCTGTTCGAGCTCATCGCACCGGTTCGCGACGAGCTGGTGGCGCGCGAGCGAAGCGGCGGAGCGGATGGTCCCGGCGCCCGTGGCGAGGCGGAGGCCGTCGCCGAGGACGCCACAGGGCTTCGGGCCGAGCTGGAGCGAACGCGCGGGTCGCTCGACAGCATCCGGCGATCGGCGAGCTGGCGCGTCACCGCGCCGTTGCGGAACGCGAAGCGGCTGCTCCGTTCGCGCGGGGGCCAGCGCTGATCCCGGGCGGCTGGAGACCGCGCATCAGCTGCGGTGCATGGTCGGCGAGCGCCGCGTACGCGTCCGTCGTCGACAGGTTCGTGAGCGAGATCATCGAGCCGTGCCCGACGCGGTACCGGGCGATGATCTCGGGGACGAAGGCCCCGTGGTGCCCGGCTTCGGCGAGGCGCGCCCACAGGTCGTAGTCCTCCCAACCGAACAGGCGCGGATCCCCGGTGTACCCGCCCATCGCGGCGAGCGCTGCGCGCCGGATCAGGGCGAGGGCATCGATGTAGTTGCCTTCGCGCAGCCGTTCCGGCTCCCAGTCGTAGAAGCTCAGCAAGCCCTCCGGGCCGTCGTCCGAGAACCGGTCGAGGATCCCGTAGGCGAAGCTCGCGTCCGGGTCGTTCTCCAAGGCCTCGGCCAGGCGTGCGATCGCGAACCGCCGCAGCACGTTGTCGGAGTCGAGCATCAAGAGCAGGTCGGCGCGTGCGTGGGCGATTCCGGTGTTCCGCGCATGCGGCAGGCCGCGATTGATCTCGTGCCGGACGAGCAGGGCGCGACGCTCGGGGTGCGCGCCGATCCAGGCCAGGGCGGCCTCGCCCGAGCCGTCGGTCGATCCGTCGTCGACGACGACGACCTCCCAGTCACGCCGCGTCGAGCGCAACAGGGAGTCGAGCGCCAGGCAGACGGAGTCGGCGTGGTTGTAGACCGGCACGATGACCGAGACCGTCGGCGCCGCCGCGGCTGTCCACCCGCGACTGACCTCGACCCGCACGGTGCGAGGCGTCGGCTGCTCCGGCCGCTCGCGCGCCAGCGACTCGGCCGCGATCTGCCGCCGGAGCGCGGTCAGCTGCAGGAGCTGCTGCTTGATCGCGCGGAGCGCCAGGCCTTCGCCCGGCGAGATCCCGGCCGGTTGCGCGGGCTGGCGGGGGCGATCGGCGACGTCTGCGGCACGCTCGACGCGCATTCGCGCGATGCGCGCGCTGCGCGCGGCCGTCGGGTCGACGGGACTCGC